>NZ_JBHVFF010000348.1:0-7811 GCF_042801895.1 Streptomyces sp. NPDC057543
GTTATAGGGCGTTTGCCGGTCAGAACGCCGCCTCCACCGCCGCGGCCCCGGTGAGCGAGAGCCCCGAGCCGGTGCCGAACAGTAGATGGCCGGCCGTGGTGGCCGGGCGGTGGGCCGGAGGAGTTCGGCACCATGGCGGGCCGCCGCACCCGCGGGCTCGCCGGGCCGGCCTTCGCCGGAGTGCGCGTGGTGCTGTTCGCGGCGGCGGGCAGCATCGTAGGTATCGTCGCGGCCTGGACGCTCGGCGCCCCCACGGTACCCGGTCCGGAGCCTCCGGCCTGCCGTGCGGGCCCGGCAGCAACTCCGCCCAGTCATCGGATGGTTGAGGGAGAGGAGTTTCGTTCAGTCGGGAAGATTCCATTGACAGGTTCGCGTCGTGCTCCAATCATCGGATGTCATGACCGAACTTCCCAGACGCCATGTACTCGGAATGACGGCAGGGGCGGCAGTCGGCGCCGCCCTGCTCACTCCCGCCACCGCCGATGCGGCCCCGCGAACCGGAGCCGTGCAAGCGCGCGCAGAGGCCGGTACCGGCGGCGGTGACTGGGGCACCGTCCCCGCCGCCGTACCCGTACCCCTCGACGCGTGGTTCGACAACGACGGCATCGACACCGCCGATGCCCGCGGCGGCAACTTCGACGGCTCCGGCTACACCTTCCCCGGTGAGGAACTCCCTGCCGGAGAACGGGAGATCAACGGCACCACGTTCCTCTTCCCCGCCTCCGCAGCGGGTGCCAGGAACAACATCGTCGCCCTCGGTCAGCGCATCGACCTCCCACCTGGCCGCTACCTCTCCGCACTCTTCCTCACCGCGTGCAGCTACGGCGCCGCATCCGGCCGGGCCACGGTCCACTACGCCGACGGCACCACCTCGGCCCCGGTCCTCGGCGGCTCCGACTGGTACTCCGGAAGCGGCGCCGTCACCGCCGCGTACCGTTACACGGCCGACGGCACCAAGGACCAGCACCAGGTCTCCATCGCCGTCAGCGAGATCGCGCTCGACCCGGCGCGGGAAGCCGTCGCGCTCACCCTGCCCGCCACCCAGCCCGCCGAGGCCAACAAGCCGTCCTTGCACATCTTCGCGCTCTCCCTGCAACCAGCGGCCCAGGGACGGGCGTTGACGCTGCGGGACGCCCACTCGACCACCTCGCTGCTGGACTCCGGAGCCCAGAGCATCGAGGCCACCGTCGTCAACGCGGGCACGGTCGGCATCCTCGCCGCCGACGGCCTCACGCTCGCGGTGGACGTACCCGGAGCCCGTACCGTCGCACCCGCCCGCATCAACCGGCTCGCCCCCGGCGACCAGGCCCGCGTCCGCATCGGCATCCGCAACAGGCCCGGCACCGCACCCGGCACCGCCCGGGACGGCAACGTTGTCGCCCGCGGACGCGGAAAGCAGGCCGCCACCGTCCGGCGCTCGCTCACCCTCGGCGTCCCCGACTACGCCCCGACGGACGACTCCCTCTCCACCCACCAGGCGCCGTACTGGTTCCAGGCAGCGAAGTTCGGGATCTTCATCCACTGGGGGGTCTACTCGGTACCCGCCTGGGCGCCCGTCGGCACGCAGTACGCCGAGTGGTACTGGAACCAGATGCAGGACCCCAACAACCCCACGTACGCCCACCATCGCGACACCTACGGCGAGTCCTTCGCCTACGACGACTTCATCCCGCGGTTTCGCGCCGAGCGCTTCGACCCGCGCTCCTGGGTGGAGCTGTTCCGGGACGCGGGCGCGCAGTACCACGTCCTCACCTCGAAGCATCACGAGGGCTTCGCGCTCTGGGACACCAGGCTCTCCGACCGCAACTCCGTGAAGATGGGGCCGAAGCGCGACCTGATCAAGGAACTCTTCGACGCCTCACGCCGCTACACCCCCGAACTCCACCCGGGGCTGTACTTCTCGATGCCCGAATGGTTCAACCCGGACCACCCGTGGATGGGCCACGCCCCGCGCAATCCGTACACCCTGGAGCCGGTCCCGTACACCGGTTACACGGCGGGCAAGAACTACGTGACCGGGTTCCAGGGTCCGCAGATGCTGGAGCTGATCCACGGCTACGACCCCGAGATCCTCTGGTGCGACATCGGCGGCGACAACGACAGCCACCGGGTGCTGGCCGAGTACTTCAACCATGCCAAGAACCGGGCCCGGCCGATCGAAGTCACCGTCAACAACCGCTCCGGCATCGGGCCGCACGACTTCACGACGCCCGAGTACACGACGTACGACCAGATCGTCACCGCGAATTGGGAGTCCAGCCGCGGCCTCGACCCGTTCAGTTATGGCTACAACGCCCAGACACCGGACGAGCAGTACATGACGGCCGAGGAGATCGTGCACTCGCTCGTCGACATCGTCTCCAAGAACGGCAACTTCCTGCTCGACATAGGACCGAAGGCCGACGGCACCATCCCCGACATCATGCAGCGCAGGCTGCGCGAGACGGGGGAGTGGCTGCGGACCAACGGGGAGGCGATCTACGACACCACGTACTGGGCTCGGATGCCGCAGCTCGGCGAGGACCTGCGGTTCACCGTGCGGCCCGACAAGGCGTTCTACATCCACTCCCTGGCGCGGCCCGGCTCGACCCTCACCGTCGAGGCCCCCGTGCCGATCCGCAGCGGTGACCGGGTCACCCTGCTCGGCCACGACCGGCCGCTCGGCTGGCGCACCACGGGCGGCTCGCTGGTGATCGACGTACCGGCGGCGGCGCGCAGGACCGGACAGCATGCCTGGGTGTTCAAGGTCGCCTGGTCGGGCTGAGCCAGGCCGGGCCGAGTGAGACGGGAGGCATGAAGTCCCGCACGTAGGTGCGGTGCCACCAGCGTCCGGTGGCCCGCAGTTCGCGCCAGGTCGTGAACCGGTAGCGGTACACCCTGGCGCGGACATGCGTGGGCGGAGCGTCCGGGAACGGGTTGTGACGCAGCAGCCGCAGCGTGTCCCGGTCGTTCTCCAGCAGCCGTTCGACGAACTGGCCGAACCAGGGGCCCGCGTACGCGGGGGAGAGCGCCGCGAACCACATCAGCCAGTCGAGCCGCAGATGGTACGGGGCGAACTGGCGGGGCAGCCGGCGCGGATCGCCCGGCTTGCCGCGGAAGCCGTACTCCCGCCAGGCCGTGCCGTCGTGGAGCACCGGCTCGTCCGTGCCCTCGACCGCGACCTCCAGCCGGACCCGGCTGATGCTGCCGAACGCGCCGTAGGTGTTGACCAGGTGCAGCGGGTCGAACGAGCGGTTCATCACCTGGCGGCGGGAGACCAGATTGCGCGCCGGGCGGTAGCTGAGGAACACCACCAGCGCGGTGACGGCGATGACGACGATCTCGTACCAGAGGGGCGGCGCGGATTGCGCCGGCGATTCGGTGAACAGGGACCAGTCGACGGCGGACAGCGCGAGGGTGATCGTCACCCAGTTCAGCCAGGCGAAGTTCCCCGACAGGACCAGCCACAGCTGGGTGACGATCATCAGCCCCGCGGCCGCGCTCGCGACCGGCTGCGGGGTGAAAAGGAGCACCGGCACCAGGAGTTGGGTGACGTGGTTGGCCGCCACCTCGACCCGGTGGACGGGCTTCGGCAGCCGGTGGAAGAACCAGCTCAGCGGACCCGGCATCGGCTGGGTCTCGTGGTGGTAGTACAGACATGTCAGCTTGCGCCAGCACTCGTCGCCGCGGATCTTGATCATTCCGGCACCGAACTCCACCCGGAACAGCACCCAGCGCAACAGCCACAGCACCAGCACCGGCGGAGCCGTGTGCGCGTTGCCGAGGAACACGGCGAGGAAGCCGGTCTCCAGCAGCAACGACTCCCAGCCGAAGCTGTACCAGGTCTGACCGACCTGGACGATCGAGAGATACAGCGCCCAGGGCAGCGCCCAGAGCAGCATCGCCGCCCAGAGCGGAACGTACGAGTCCACCCCCGCGAGCAGGGCGACGGCGAGCGCGCAGCCGGTCCAGGAGACGAACGCGAAGAACCGGTCGGAGTAGTGGAGCCGGAAGAGGCCGGGCGCGCTGTGCCAGTCCGTGCGCCGCAGGAAGTCGGGCACGGGCAGCATGCCGCGTTCACCGATCAGCGCCCGGAACTGGAGCACGGCGGTGAGGAAGGCGAAGAGATAGACGCCGGCGAGAGCCCGCTGGAAGATCAGCCGGCTGAGCCAGTACCCGTCTGCGGTGAACCAGTCCATCGCTTCCAGTATCGGCCCGGTGGCCGGGCTCAGCCCTTCGGACGGGCCCGTTCCGGTCAGACGGGCTCGTTCCGGCCTTCGGTGACGATGCGGCGCAGCGTGGTGCCTAGCCTGCGGGCGTACCAGAGCTGGAGCACCGGTACGAGGGGTCCCGCGAGGCGCGCGTACCAGGCGGCCGGGCGGCTGAACGCCATGACGGTGAACCACACCGTCCCGTCGTCCGCCAGCTCCACGACGAAGGATTCCTCGCCGTGTTCCGGGTGCCGGAGCTCGGTCCCGTAGGCGAATCCGATGCGGTCGTCCTCGTAGGCGGCCCAGACGACCCGGCAGGGCGCCGTGAACCGGAACGGGCCGACGCCCAGCGACACCCGTACACGGACCCCGGCCTCGGCGCGGGCCGCCGACGCGCGGACCCGGGCCCCGCTGGAGTGATGCATGCGCCAGCCGGTGATCGCCGCGCCCGCCGTCTCCAGGTCGGCCCGGCCGCGCCCGACCGGGGTCCGGTGGTGGAGGTGGTGGTAGCCGTCGGGGAGCGGGCCGAGGCGGGTGGCTCCGACCTCGGGGTAGGTGAGGGCGTTCATACGGTCCTGCTTTCGTGATCGGTGGGGTTCTGGAGCCTTTGCCAGGCGAGCACCGAGCAGAGTGCGAAGCCCAGGGCGTTGCCGAGGCCGTGGGTGGCGGCCATCCAGGTCAGTGTGGGGTGCGGGAGCCCGGTGGCCTCGCCGAGCGCCCAGCTCAGTGCGAGCACCATGGTGACCGCGAGTACGCCGGACGAGGTGGCGAGCAGCAGCCGGGTGATGCGGTTCTGTTGCTCGGCGCGCACCGAGCGCCAGGTGAGCAGGGCAACGGTCCACATGCCCGCCGTCAGCACCACCGCTCCGGCCAGTTCGGCCCAGTCCCCGATGAAGTAGCCGATCAGGACGAGCAGGGTGCCCAGCGGCACGCTCAGCGCGGCGAACCTTCCCGCGGTGCTGTCGGCGACCCGGCAGACGAGTCCCGCGATGAGCGCGGCGGCGAATCCGGCGAAGTGGAAGTGCGGCACGGTCAGCGCGAGGATGCCGAGCCCGAAGCCGAAGAGCGGGTGCCCCGAGCGTTCGGCGACCAGTGCGGTGGCGGCGATCGACGGGGTGACCAGGGCGGTGAGCAGGGCGACCTCGGCCGCCGCCCGGGCGGGGATTCGGAACCCCGCAAGATTGCGGAGCAGCCGCAGTGGAGCGTGCAGGGCGAGGAGTACGGCCCCGAGCGCGTAGCAGGCCGCCAGGGCGGTGGCGGGCACGCCGCGCGGCAGCCACAGGGCGACGGTGCCGGGCACGGCGAAGAGCGGCCACAGGCGGCGCATCCGGTCCAGCTCGGGAGCACCGGCCAGCCGCAGCCCCGCCGGGACCACCACCAGCATGCCCAGCATGACGATCAGATCGACCAGTACAGACATCGAGCCCCCGACTTGAACGCGTTCAAGTATGTTCGGCGATGACTCTACGGCCTCTCTTGAACGTGTTCAAGAGAGGCCGTGGCAACGTGACCCGTACAGCTGCTTCAGCGGCGGGTGACAGCCCCGTAGGGACTCACAGGACCCCCCGGCGCCACTCCCGTACCAGCAGCCGGCCGAGGTACGCGCCCCCGATGGCCATCGTGTAGATGCCGACGGGCAGGTTGTCGAACAGTGGCAGTTGCTGGGCGCAGAGATCCGCGACTACCAGCAGCAGCGCGCCAGTCAGCGTCGACAGCAGCAAGTGCGGGCCGGAGACGCGAGTGATCCGCTTGGCGATCTGCGGGGCCGTCAGCGAGATGAACGCGATGGGCCCGGCGACACCGACGGCACCCGCCGAGAGCACGATCGCGAGCACGACGGCGATCGTTTTCGTGCCGCGGGGGCCGGACCCGAGCGCGCCCGCGATGTCGTCGCCCATCTCCCCGATGTCCAGCCGCCGGGCGATCAGCGCGGTGAGCGGGGCGACGATCAGCAGCACCAGCCAGATCGTGCCGGCGTCGTCCCAGGACCGCGCCGACAGGCTGCCGTTGACGTAGGCGCTGAGAACGGCGGCCCGGTCCCGCTCCATGGCGTAGACGACGTACTGGGTGACCGCCGCGCCGATCGCGGCGACCCCGATCCCGGCGATGACGAGCCGGGCCGGGTTACGGAATCCGGTGCCGGTCGACACATAGACCAGCGCCATGGCCAGGAGGGCCCCGAGCAGCGCGCCGAGCCCCACCGGCACCGTGTCCGGGAACATCAGGGCGACGATCGCGGCGCCCGCCCCGGCGCCGGCCCCCAGCCCGATCACATCGGGGCTGGCGAGCGGATTACGGGTGACGGACTGGAACAGTGCTCCGGACAGGCCGAGCGCCCCGCCGGTGCCCACGGCGACCGTCAGCCGCGGGCCGCGCAGCCGTTCCAGGACGAACGCGTATCTGCCCTCGGCCCCGCCGGTCACCGCTCCGGCGAGATCGGCGAGCGGAATGCCCAGCCGCCCGAGCGACAGCGTGGCGAGCGCGGCCACCACCAGCAGCACGAACAGGACGAGCGCCGTCAGTACCGACACTCGCCGGACCGGCACCGCCACGGTCCGGCCGATCGTCAGGTACCCCCTGGGCGACGCCGTGCGGACTCCGGCCTGATGCGACGTCATGCGGTGCCCCTCATCCTGCGTACGGCGATCAGCAGTGCGGGCGCCCCGATGAACGCACTCACGACACCCACCATCAGTTCCTGCGGGCGCATGACCACCCGGCCCACCACATCCGCGAGGAGCAGCAGTGCGGGACCGGCCAGTGCCGAGAAGAGGATCTGCATGCGGAAGTCGACACCGACCAGGGCGCGCACCACATGCGGAACGGCCAGCCCGACGAAGGCGATCGGGCCGACGGCCGCCGTCGCCGAGGCGCTCAGCAACGTGGCCGAGAGCAGCCCGCCCGCGCGCACCAGGGCCGGATTCGCCCCGAGGGACGCCGCGGTCGAGTCGCCGAGTGCGAGCATGTTGAGGCCCGGCCCCAGCAGGGCCGCGATCAGCAGACCGGCCACCGCGAACGGCAGGACAGACCAGAAGACGTCGAAGTCCCGGCCGCCGAGCGCGCCGACGACCCAGTACCGGTAGCTGTCGAAGACCTTCGGCCGGCTCAGCGTCACCGCCTGGATGAACGCCGTCAGTACGGCGGAGAGCACCGCACCGGCGAGCACGAGCCGCACCAGACCGCCGCCCGACCCCGCCGATCCGATCGCATGGACGAGCAGACCTGCGATCAGCGCGCCGGGGAGCGCCCACCACATGGTGTCCGTACTGCCCGACGCCCCCAGGAAGGCCGTCGCGGCGACGATGCTCGCACAGGCGCCGGCGTTGATCCCGAGGAGACCGGGATCGGCCAGCGGATTACGGGTCACGCCCTGCATGAGCGTGCCCGCGACGGCCAGGCAGAGACCGGCGAGCACACCGAGCGCGGTCCGCGGGTAGCGGCTCTCGACGATGGTGGTGACATTCGGATCGGCGGTACCGGACAGAACGTGCAGCACATCGCCGAACGACGTGGTCCGGCTGCCGAACATGACGCTCGCGAACACGGCGAGCACGAGGACGACGACTGCGATGACGACGGAATACACCCGCCGAGCGGTGCCGGTCCCCGAGGTTCCGGCAC
>NZ_JBHVFF010000349.1:0-7798 GCF_042801895.1 Streptomyces sp. NPDC057543
CCCGGACCGGGTGTCCGCCCACAGGCGTGTGGTGCGTACGCGGGTCACCAGGCGGTGGACGCCGTCTTCTCGGACGGGAACAGCACCCACAGCGCCAGGTAGAGCAGGAACTGCGGCCCCGGCAGCAGGCAGGAGAGCAGGAAGATGATGCGCATGGTTCCCGCGGAGGTGCCGAAGCGCCGTGCCAGCGCTGCGCACACTCCGCCGATCATGCGTCCGTCACGGGGGCGGGCAAGTGCGGCCATGGTGGGCTCCTTCGCGAACCGTTGCTGTGGGAACAGCTCCTTTGTGCTCCCGATGCATCCCATGGTCGCCCGGCGAACAGGGGCAAAGCGTCGCTCTACGGTGCGATACCGACCCTGGGAATCGTCGGGGTCGAGCCCTGGGGCGCGTCGTCCCTGGGGTGGGGCAGCACCCTGATCCGCTGCTGCTTCCTGCGGCGCAGCCGCGCCCGGCACAGGGGTACGACCAGCAGGTGGGCGAACGCCACGCCGGTGGTGTTCAGCAGCAGTGAGTCGACGTCGACGACCTGTCCCGGAACGCCGGTCTGCGCCAGTTCGATCGCCAGCGAGATCAGCGCGCCCGCCGCGACGGTACGGGCCAGCGAGGCCCAGGAAGAGACGAACAACCGGCCTCCGGCCATCGGCAGCAGTACGCCCAGCGGGGCAAGCAGCAGCAGCCCCTCACCGATGCGGCGGGCGGCTTCGACCGGGCCGAGGGACAGGTCCGCTCTGATGCCGGCGAGCGGATGAAGATTCGAGGCGGTCGTCCACGGCACGTCGAGGGGGCGCAGAGTCAGCCACCCGACAAACAGCAGATGCGCGAGGAGGAGAAAGACCCCGGCCGCGCGGAAGCGGATGACAGTTTGACTGCCCGAACCTTGACGCACGCACCCCAAGACGCGCCGGGCGGCAGGATCGGTTCCGCCCGGCCGGAACCTGGCCCGGGCCTGGGCGGAACCCTGGGGTGGAACCTGGCGGGCCCGGCGAAAGCAAGCGCGGCCCCGGGTGGAAGGACCGCCCCCGCGCTCCTCCCGGTCAGGCCCCCGTACCCGTCCCCATCCCCGTTACGGTCCCCGTCACGCTCCCGGGCGTGGGTACCGTCTTCGGTCTGGTCTTCGTCTCCGTGGTGCACAGATATCCGTGCGGCGGGTAGCTCCCCGGCCCGCCCAGCACCACCCTGCCGTCCGGGGCGAGCGTCTTGCTCTCCGCGTACGTGCACACGATCTGCGCCAGCGCCTCGGCCGGCAGGTCCTCCGGCTGTTCGCTGAGCCGCAGCGTGCCCCGGGGGTCGTCGCCGCGGGCCGCGCTGACCTGCAGGGTCGCCGGAACGGTGGTGGAGAACCCGGCCTGCCGCTCATCGGCGGGCGGCTTCTGCTCCAGCTCGTCGAGGAGGGCCTGCGCGATCCGGACCCGGTCCGACTTCGCCTCGTCGAGCTGGACCGTACGGTCCACCGTGACCAGCTGCGAGGAGCAGACCAGATAGATCTGTACGGGCACGCCCTGGAGGGTCTGGGTCGTGACGTCCTTGGCGGACATGGAGCACGGCACCTGAGACGGCGCGGCCCCGGCGTCCACCGGTACGGAGGTGGTCCTGATTCCGCAGCCCGCGGCCAGCACGGCCACGGTCACGGCACCGGCCAGCGCCACGGCCGAACGGCGCCACCGGCGATTGCTGCCCCTCACGTCGCGTCGCCCTCCTCGTCCCGGACCCCCGCGTCGTGTTCCCCGGCACTCCCCGCGCCCCCCGCGGAACCGGTGAGCGGCTCGGCATCGCGCGGCAGCCGCAGGACGAACACCGCGCCATCGCCGTCCGGCGAGTTCGCGGCGGTGATGTCACCGCCGTGGATGTGCGCGTTCTCCATGGCGATCGACAGACCGAGACCGCTGCCCTCGGAGCGCGGGCGGGAGGCGCTGGCCTTGTAGAACCGGTCGAAGACGTGCGGCAGGACGTCCTCGGGGATACCGGGGCCGTGGTCGCGGACCTCGATGACGAGTTCGTCACTCTCGATCCGTACCGCGACCCGTACCGGCGAACCGCCGTGCTTGAGCGCGTTGCCGATCAGGTTCGCCAGGATCACGTCCAGCCGGCGCGGGTCGAGGCGGACCATCATGCCGCGCTCGGCGTCCAGATCCACCGCGTCCAGCCAGGCGCGGGCGTCGATGCAGGCGGTGACCTGGTCGGCGACGTCGACGGTGTCGAGGACGAGTCGGGCCGTACCCGCGTCGAAGCGGGTGACCTCCATCAGGTTCTCCACCAGGTCGTTGAGCCGCCGGGTCTCGCTCACCACCAGCTGCACCGCGGGCGCGATCATCGGGTCCAGGCTGTCCGCCTCGTCCTCCAGCACCTCGGTGACGGCGGTCAACGCGGTGAGCGGGGTGCGCAGTTCGTGCGACATGTCGGCGACGAACCGCCGGCTCGCCTCGTCCCGGGCGCTCATGTCCGCGACCTTCTTCTCCAGTGAACTGGCGGTCCGGTTGAACGTACGGGAGAGATCGGCCAGCTCATCGGTGCCGGACACCACGAGCCGGGTGTCGAGCTTGCCTTCGCCGAGCTTGCGGGCGGCGTCACCGAGCCGCTGCACGGGCCGCAGCACGGTCGTCGCCGCGGCCTGCGCGAGCAGCGCCGAGCCGACCAGGGCGAGCCCGGTGGCGATCCCCAGCGACCAGGCCAGGGAGTTCAGATCCTGCCGCTCCTGGTCGAGGGACTTCAGCATGTAGCCGGTCGGGCCACCACCGATGATCTTCGTACCGCCCACCAGGTACGGCGTACCGCGGATGCTGACCCGCTGCCAGAACAAGTGGTACTCGTACTTGTTGCCCGCCTCGATCGGCTGCTTCTCGTTGACGGCCTTCTGCAGCGACAGCGGCACGTTGTCGAGCGTGAAGGTGTCCAGATCGGAGTTGCCGACGATGGGCTTGCCGGTATCGCGCTCGTCGACGAGCAGCACGCTGTAGCCCGGGGAACTGCTCGCCATCTGCGCGGCGGCGTTCTGCAAATCGTCCTTGGTGGGCCGCAGCGGCAGCGACGCCGCCCGGGTCTGCATCTCCTGGCGGAAGTCCCCGAGCGCCGAGTCCTGGGTACGCGTCAGCACGGCCTCGCGGTTCAGCCAGTACGCGATCCCCGAGGCGGACACCGCGGCGGTCAGCGCCACCAGCGCGAACACGACGACGAGACGCAGTCGCAGACTCGTCCAGCGGAGCCCGGTGAGCAGGCTCCGCCTGGTGGCATCGCTCACTGAGGCGAATCCAGCCGGTAGCCCACACCCCGAACGGTACGGATCAGGGTCGGCGAGGACGGCACGTCCTCCACCTTGGCGCGCAGCCGCTGCACACACGCGTCCACGAGCCGGGAGTCACCGAGGTAGTCGTGCTCCCAGACCAGCCGCAGCAGCTGCTGTCGCGACAGGGCCTGGCCCGGCCGACGGCTCAGTTCCAGCAGCAGCCGCAGCTCCGTCGGTGTGAGCTGCAGATCCTCGCCGTTCTTGGTCACGGTCATCGCGGAACGGTCGATCACCACGTTCCCGAAGGACGCGGAGTCGGTGGACTCGCGCTCACCGCGGCGCAGCACCGCCCGGATGCGGGCGTCGAGCACCCGGCCCTGCACGGGTTTCACCACATAGTCGTCGGCGCCGGACTCCAGCCCGACGACGACGTCGATGTCGTCGCTGCGCGCGGTCAGCAGAATGATCGGCAGCTGGTCGGTGCGCCGGATGCGCCGGCACACCTCGAAACCGTCGATACCGGGCAGCATCACATCCAGCACGATCAGATCGGGCCGCTGCTCACGCAGCAGTTTCAGGCCGTCCTCTCCCGTCGCCGCGGTGGCCACACGGTGGCCCTGGCGTGACAGCGAGAGTTCGAGGGCCGTGCGGATGGCGTCGTCGTCCTCGATCAGCAACAGGAAAGGCACGCTGGTCATTCTGACCCATGGTGGAGCCCCAGTTCGACAGTTGCGGCCGACTCATACATCCGGCGCACCCGCGACGCACCGACGGCAGGCCCTGTGACAGGGCTGTGACAGTCGGCGGACAGCGTGATGAAACTGCCCCGGCAAGCTCGTTGTCACAAGGAACGGACGGACTCCACCGATGGGGGGCGCGAGATGAACGCGATTCAGAGCACCACCGCAAGCGCAGTTGTCACGCGTCTCCACGATGTCGGCCGGAACTCCGAGAAGTCCGGCGTCGGGGGGCGGGGGTGCGTTCGGGGCGCCGGGCGTCAGCACACGTCGTACATGACGGTGGTCGACGCGCCTGTGGGGGGCAACGGGGGAAACAACGGGGGATCCGCGTACGGGGAGGTCATGGGGGAGCGGAAGACCCCGGCGCAGTCCGAGGACGCCGAAACGGCGTTCACGGCCTACGTCCGGGAGCGCCGCGCCTCCCTGTACGCAACCGCCTACCACCTGACCGGTGACCGGTTCGAGGCCGAGGACCTGCTGCAGAGCGCCCTCTTCTCGACGTACCGGGCATGGGACCGGATCAGCGACAAGGCGGCGGTCGGCGGCTATCTGCGCCGCACCATGACCAACCTGCACATCAGCGCCTGGCGCAGGCGCAAGCTCAACGAGTACCCGACCGAGGAACTGCCGGAGACGGCGGGCGACACGGACGCGATGCGCGGCACGGAACTGCGCGCCGTGCTCTGGCAGGCGCTGGCGCGGCTGCCCGAACTCCAGCGCACGATGCTGGTCCTGCGGTACTACGAGGGCCGCACCGATCCGGAGATCGCGGCCATCCTCGACATCAGTGTCGGCACGGTGAAGTCCAGCATCTGGCGGTCGCTCCGCCGGCTGCGCGACGACGAGGTCCTCAGCTTCGGCCGTGACCAGGAGGAGTCCTTCGGCGAGCTGGTGGCCTGAGGGGACGGGGGAATACGGGGGATACGGGCCGCTGCTTCGGGGGAGGCGGCGGAACACGGGGGAATGCTGCGGGGTCGGACGGGCCGGGGGGTCCTGTCCGGCCCCGCTCGCCGTGTGCGCGGCCGCGTCACGCTCAACGAGTACAGGGCCGCCCAGGCCGAGGCGAAGGCGATCGCCTCGCTGTTACGGGACGCGTACTCCCAGTTCACGGATCTGAAGAGCAGGTTGCAGGGGGCGAAGGACGGTGCCGTGGAGGCCGGTCGGCGGTCTCGGACACTGCCAAGGGCGACGCGAAGCAGAGTTACATCACCGGCCGTGAGGAAGCGTACTCGGCTCTGCGAACCAGGAAGTGAGCAAGTGAGCACAGCAGCGGGCCGTCCCAGGCCGGCATGGAAGGTCTGGGCTGTCGGGGCTGTTCTGGTCCTGGTGGTTGCTGGGTTGCATGTCTATCGCAACACCAATGTGCTGACGGCCGATCGGCTGTGCGGGGGACTGGTTTCCGCGGCGAAGGCGGACGCGGTTCTTCCGGGGTCCGGTCGTCTGGACGCAAAGGGAGACGGCCTGGCCGACCGCCTGAAGGACACGGTATGCGAAGTCGAGAAGTCGTCCGTCGTACTCGGCTCGGGAAAGGGCACGTTGACAGTCCGGGTCCGGGAAGAAGATGGTGACGCGCCCTTGGCGGACGAAGCGTGGCCAGAGCTGTCGGAGGAGTCGTTCTTCTCCGGAAAGGTGACCGGCGGAGTCGACACGTACGAGGGGTGGGTCCTGCTGCCCGAGAAGTGCTGGACGACCAAGCCGGTGATCGTCAAATTCGGCTCCAGCCAACGGATCTCCGACAGCACCGGGTTCGCCGCGCTGGTCACCGATACGGCACGTGCCGTGGCGGCCCGGGCGGCGTGCGGTGACCTCCCCGAGGAGCCAGGAACGCTCCTGCCGCCGCGCTCTGAGGCGGCCCGCCCGGTTTCCGAAGGGCGGGTGTGCGGCCTTGACGGCTTCTCCGTCCGCGGACAGGTGCCGGCCGACACCGAGGTGCTTGAAGCAGGCCGGACGACGCCCGCTGATCTGTGGTCCTGCACGCTGTTCCTGGACGACGACTCACGTGGCCCCGTCCGTGCGGACGGCTTCATGACGTACACGGCTTCCCGGGACCCGCTGCTCATCGCCGCTGTGAAGAAGTCGCCGGGCACGAGTAAAGGCGAGGCGACGGACGGGCGGGAAGCCGATGTCGTCGATCCGCAACGGATCGTTCTGCCCTGTGCTCAAGGCGATCTCTATCTGGCGGCCGAGTCAGGGCTGCAGTACTTGGAGGCGCGTAAGCGTCACCCGGACCTTCCGGTGCGGGACGCGTACTTCGAGTCCTTCGTGAAGTCCGCGGTCAAGACCTTCGACTGCGACACAGCCGCGAGGTGAGGGGATGACCGCCTCTTCTCCCGCCGCCGAGGACCGCGCGGCCCCCGTGCCGGAGCGCCGGGGCCGTCCGCGCCTTTGGTAACTCGTCCTGGCCCCGGTGTCGCCGGGGCCGGCCGGGAGGCGGCGGCCGAACGGATCGAACGCGGGCAGAGGGCGGCCGGCCGTGAGGCCCTGATGAACCCGGACCGAGCCGCACCGGGGCCCGTACACACGATGCTCACCAGGCCCAGGCCGTAGTGCGTCCACGTAGTAATGCGCCCCGGCTGCGAGTCGCCCCGGCTCACCCCACGGGCCTGTCCTCCTACTCCGGAACCGGCGCCCCCACCGGTGCCCGGCGGCAGCGTCCCGCCGCCGCGGCGGCCAGCCGGCCCAGAGCCTCCTCCTTGCCGCATGGGTAGGCGCCCAGTTCCGTCTGGCGGGCCACGATGCGGCGCTCTGCACGCATCAGGCGCCAGCCGCGGCGGAGCAGGAACAGCACCGACTTGCGGCCCTCGCGCAGGTCGCGCAGCAGCCGACGGCGGAAGGTCGTCGTCGGACGGCCGCGCAGGCACAGCGCGTCCGCGAGTATGCCCAGTTCCTGGCACCGTTCGACGATGTCCGCCGCGAAGATCCCCTCGGCCACGAACAGCGGTGTGCGGTCGATGTGGAGGGCCTCGTGGTCGACGCGGGAGCTCGTGGAGATGTCGTACACCGGGACGCTCGTCCGCCCCGTGCGGCACAGCTCCGTGATCGCGGTGACCGCCGCGTCGGCGTCCCAGGACTGTGCGGAGTCCCAGTCGATGTCCGTGCTTCCGGGAACGAGGGGCAGCGTTGGGTCGTCGCCCTCCTTGTAGAAGTCGTCCAGGCGCAGCACCGGCAGATCGGTGCGGGCGGCGAGGGAGGACTTGCCGGAGCCGGAGGGGCCCGCGAGCAGCACGACGCGGGTCGGGAGCGGTTGGGAATTCACAGGACACGAGTGTGAGGCATTGACCCGCGCAGGGGATCCCCCGGAGGTCGGGTTGGTATCGAGCATCACACCTCAACTACTCTACGCACTCAAGCGATTACTCGATCGGCTCGATCAGGTGGGAATTCCATGGCACGTCACGCACTTTCCAGGTCCCGGCGCCGCACCCTGCTGCGGGCAGGTCTGACCATCACCGCGGTGGGCGCCGCACTCGGGGCGGGAGGTGCGGCCGCCCAGGCGGCGCCGCTGCCCCTCGTACCGACCACGGGCGCCGACACCGGCCTCGGCGACACGGGTGAGGCGGCCACTGGCGCGGTGACCGGGGGGCTCGGGCACTCGCTCCGGAACGGCATCGCACCGGTGACGCACATGCGGCTCGACCCGCTGGCCGGTACGGGCACGGACCCGCTGAACAACACGGTGGGGACGCAGATCGCCGACTTCAAGCCGATCTCCACGGCCGCCGTCACCGACCCGGTGACCAGCGGTGGCGCGCTGAAGGACCTGCCGGTGGTGGGGCAGGTCACACAACTGCTGCACGGCTGAGCGCGGCTGACGGACGCGGACGCGGCCCGCTCC
>NZ_JBHVFF010000350.1:0-7658 GCF_042801895.1 Streptomyces sp. NPDC057543
TGGGCGATGGCGCGCGCGGTCAGCGGGTTGTCGCCCGTGATCATGACCGTCCTGATGCCCATCCGGCGCAGCTCGTCGAACCGCTCCCGCATGCCTTCCTTGACGACGTCCTTCAGGTGGATGACGCCGAGAACCCGGGCGTCGCGAGCTTCGCCGTGCCGAGTCACTTCGCCGACGACCAGCGGGGTGCCGCCGCTCGCAGCGATTCCGTCGACGATGGCGCCGACCTCTGCCGTGGGGTGGCCGCCATTGTCACGGACCCAGCGCATCACTGCCGTCGCCGCTCCCTTGCGCAAAGACCGATTGTTCTGAGGATCACTGATGTCGACACCGCTCATCCGGCTCTGAGCGGTGAAGGGTACGAACTGTGCCTGGGCCAGTTCCCCCTCACTACGGCCGCGCAGCGCGTATTGCTCCTTGGCGAGGACGACGATCGAGCGGCCCTCGGGCGTCTCGTCGGCGATCGACGACAGTTGGGCGGCATCCGCGAGTTCTTCGGTGATCACTCCGTCCACCGGCAGGAACTCGGCGGCCTGACGGTTGCCGAGGGTGATGGTGCCCGTCTTGTCGAGCAGCAGGGTGTTGACGTCGCCGGCGGCCTCCACCGCGCGCCCGGACATCGCCAGCACGTTGCGCTGCACGAGCCGGTCCATGCCCGCGATACCGATCGCCGAGAGCAGCGCGCCGATCGTCGTGGGGATCAGGGCAACGACGAGGGCGACGAGGACGACGATGGTCTGCTCGGCCCCTGCGAAGACGGCGAAGGGTTGCAGGGTCGCCACCGCGATCAGGAAAATGATCGTCAGGGATGCGAGCAGGATGTTGAGCGCGATCTCGTTCGGTGTCTTCTGCCTCGCGGCCCCCTCCACGAGTGCGATCATCCGGTCGATGAACGTCTCCCCCGGCTTCGAGGTGATCTTCACCACGATCCGGTCCGAGAGCACCTTGGTTCCGCCCGTGACCGCCGACCGGTCACCGCCGGACTCGCGGATCACCGGTGCCGACTCGCCCGTGATGGCCGACTCGTCGACGCTCGCGATGCCCTCGACCACATCGCCGTCGCCCGGGATGACCTGCCCGGCCTCCACGACCACGTGATCGTCCGGCCGGAGGTCGACGCCAGGAACCTCCTCCTCTGCTGCGTCCATCACGCCGGGCCGCCAGCCGGTGAGACGGCGGGCCGTCGTCGTCGTCCTGGTGCGGCGCAGAGTCTCTGCCTGGGCTTTGCCGCGTCCTTCGGCCACGGCTTCGGCGAGGTTGGCGAAGACGGACGTCAGCCAGAGCCATACCGTGATCACCCAAGCGAAGACACCGGGTGTCCTGATGGCTGACAGCGTGGTCAGGACTGCTCCGACCTCCACCACGAACATGACGGGGTTGTGGACCATCGAGCGCGGATCCAGCTTGCGCAGGGCTTCGGGGAAGGACGTCAGCAGTTGCTTGGGATCGAGCAGTCCGCCCGAGACCCGGTGCCGCCGGCGCCCGCCGCCGGGCGGGGTGGGAGCGGAAGTGGCGGTCGTGGACATCAGTGCAGACCCTCCGCAAGGGGGCCGAGTGCGAGCGCGGGGAAGTACGTCAGACCGACGACGATGAGGATCACTCCGGTCAGCAGACCGACGAACTGGGGCCGGTGGGTGGGCAGAGTGCCCGCGGTGACCGGAACGGGCCGCTGCCCGGCCAGCGAGCCGGCGAGCGCCAGGACGAACACCATCGGCAGGAACCGGCCGACGAGCATGACCACACCGAGTGTGGTGTTGTACCAGACGGTGTTCGCGCTCAGCCCCGCGAACGCCGAGCCGTTGTTGTTCGCGGCAGACGCGAAGGCGTACAGGACCTCGGAGAAGCCGTGCGGTCCGGAATTGAGCATGGCGGCCCTCTCTCCCGGGAGCGCCATGGCCAGCCCTGCACCGACCAGGGCGAGCGCGGGTGTGGTCAGGATGTAGAGGGAGGCGAGCTTCATCTCCCGGGGCCGGAGCTTCTTGCCCAGGTACTCGGGCGTACGGCCGACCATCAGTCCGGCGACGAAGACCGTGACGATCGCCAGGATCAGGATTCCGTAGAGTCCGGATCCGGTGCCGCCCGGCGCGATCTCCCCCAGCATCATGTTGAAGATCGTCATTCCGCCGCCGCCCGGCGTGTACGAGTCGTGGGAGGAGTTGACCGCTCCGCACGACGTAAGGGTGGTGGATGCCGCGAACAGGGCGGAGGCCCAGATTCCGAACCGCGTCTCCTTGCCCTCCGTCATGCCGCCGGCCGCGTGACCGGCCGTGCTGCTGACGCTGTGCAGTTCATTGGCGGTCACGAGGGCGACCGATGCACCCCAGATCAGTACCATCACGGCAACGATCGCGTAGCCCTGCCGGTTGTCGCCGACCATCGTCCCGAAAGTCCGCGGCAGCGAGAACGCGATGACCAGCATGAGGTAGATCTCGATCAGGTTGGTGAAGGCGTTGGGGTTCTCGAAGGGGTGCGCGGAATTCGCGTTGTAGAAACCACCGCCGTTGGTGCCCAGCTGCTTGATGGATTCCTGGGAGGCGACGGGGCCCCCGGTCATGCTCTGGTGTCCGCCTGCGATGGTGGTGATGTCGTGGATTCCGTGGAAATTCTGAACGGTACCTGCGGCCACCAGAACGATCGCGAAGACGAACGACAGGGGCAGCAGAACGCGAAGCACGATCCGAGTCAGGTCGACCCAGAAATTTCCGACGTGATCGGTCTTCTTCCTGACGAAGCCCCGGATCAGTGCGGCGACGACGGCGATACCCACAGCCGCCGAGACGAAATTCTGCACCGCGAGGCCCGCCATCTGGACCAGATGCCCCATGGTCGATTCGCCGGAATACGACTGCCAATTGGTGTTGGTGACGAATGATGCCGCGGTGTTGAACGACTGGTCCGTGCTGACCGGCTTCATTCCCAGAGACAGCAGGAGATGGTTCTGCAGGCGGAGGAATGCGTACAGGAACACCACCGACACTGCGGAGAAGGCCAGGATGCTGCGCAGGTAGACCGGCCACGTCTGGTCGGCGTCGCCGTTCACTCCGCCTGCCCGGTAGATCAGATGTTCCGCCCGCCCATGGTGATCGGTGGTCAGGACGCGGGCCATGTAGCCGCCCAACGGCCGAAAGGAGAGTCCCAGCGCGACCGCCAGGGCGAGCATTTGGAGCCATCCCGCGAGAGTGTCGTTCATCCGGCCTCTCCGCCTAGAACTTCTCGGGGAGGAGCAGGCAGATGACCAGGTAGATCACGAGGCATACGGCAACGATCAAGCCCACGATGTTTTCCGCGCTCACAGACGTCCGGCCCCCTTTGCGATCAGACCAATGAGTGCGAACACCACGACCGTGAGGCCGATGAACGCTACGTCCGGCATACGCGAATCACCTCGCAGAGGCATCAGAGGCGGGATTGTTCACCCCGGCCGGAACATGGCGCGAAGGCTCATTTTTGACGCTATATCAGTTCACTTCGGGAGTGGCCTGATGCTCCGCGGGCCGATCAGGTGAACGCGGAGCCTGCGGATTCACCCGGCATGGCCGGACGCCACGCTGCCGCCGGGCGCGGCGCTCGGAAGAGTGAGCGCCACCGAGAAGGTGGCCCCGCCGCCCTCGATGGTCGTCTCCAGGGCGCCGTTCATGGCTTCGGTGAGGTCGCGCGACAGCCGCAGGGCCAGACTGTCGCCCCTGGTACTCGATGCCCGGGCGGCTGTGCCCGGCTCCGGACCCGGGCCGTGCGCCCCGTCCTTCACCTGGATCACCACGCGGCCGCCCCTGGCCTCGGCGGTGAAGACGGGGGGCCGGTCCGGCGGGCTGTGCCGCAGTGCGTCGGCCCCGAGTGCGGTCAGGGCACGGGTGAGGAGCGCGGCGTCGGCGATCACGTCGGGCAGCTGTTCCGGGAGGCGCAGAACGATCGAGTGGCCCCCGGGCCCGAGGTCGTCCAAGGCGGCGCCCAGTGCCTCGTCGAGGTCGACCGGGCGGAGGCAGAGGTCGAGGGCCCCGGCATGCAAACGGCTCAGATCGTCGAGATCGGTGACCACCCGCGCTGCCCGGTACACGGCCGCCCGGGCCGCGTCCAAAAGCTGCGCTTCCTCGGCAACCGGCTCGTCGGCACGCCGCCGCAAGCGCTGGAGCGCCTCCTCGGCGGTGTGCAATGAAGCACGCAGATCGCGGCCTGCTGCCAGGAGCAGAGATGCCCGAGTGCGTTCGGCGGCTGCGAGAGCGTCGGTGGCACCGCCGCTCATACGCCCCCGGTCATGGACCAGTCCCAGTTCGGCCGCGCACGCTGCGAGGACGCGTTGGTCCTCCGTGCTCAGTCCTTTGCCGCGGGCGGCCAGCGTGAGGTTGTCGTCGACCGGACTTTCCACATCCGCCTCGTAGGGCTTCTCCGGCGGCCGTTCCCCGGCGCTGGCGACCACGTACCAGCGGGGCACGGGGGATGCTCTGGGATCCCTTTCGAGCAGGCTGATCGCTCCGAGGCCGAAGTTCTCCCGGATCTGCTCCACCAGCGCCGGCAGCTCCTGGCCACGCATCATGGCGGTGGCCAGGCGGCTCAACGCCTTGGCCTCCGATGTCGCCCGTACGGCCTGATGCGTACGCTGTGCGGCTGTTCCGGCTGCCGTGCCGACGAGAGCGGCTGTCGCGATGAAGACCACGAGTGCGGCGATCTCGTCGGCACGCTCGATGGCCAGCGAGTGCACCGGTGCCGTGAAGTAGTAATCGGCGAGCAGCGCCGCGGCGACCGCGGCGAACAGCGCGGGGTAGAGACCGCCGACCAGGGCCACCCCGACCACGGCAAGCAGATAGATCACCAGGTCGCCGGCGAGGCCGAGGTGGCCGCGGAGCGCGGTCAGCAGGAGCGTCAGTACGGGCAGCAGCACCACGGCGCCGGCCAGCGCGGTCCAGTACCGCCGTGGGCCCGTGCCACGACTCGGACGCGGAAGCATCGGCACAGCGGTCCCTGCTGCCTCCTCATGGGTGACGATGTGCACGTCGATGGGGCCGGACCGCTTGACCGTCCGCTCTCCCACGCCTGCTCTCAGAAAGGAGGCGAGACGGCCGCGCCGGCTCGCGCCCAGCACGATCTGAGTGACGTTCTCCGCCTCGGCGAACTGGAGCAAGGCATCGGCAACCTCCTCGCCCGTGGTCTGGTGGTAGCTGCCGCCGAGCGACTCCAGAAGGGTGCGCTGCGCGTTCAGTACAGCCGGATCCATGCCGGTGAGCCCGTCCTCCGGGACCACGTGGAGGGCCAGCAGCTCGGTACCGGGCGTACGAGCGCTGATCCGCGCGGCGCGGCGGATCAGCGTCTCGCCCTCCGGGCCACCGCTCAGGGCCACCAGAATCCGTTCCCGGGTCTCCCAAGGAACGGAGATGCCGTGTTCGGCCCGGTAGCGCTGCAACCCCTCCTCCACCCGGTCGGCGAGCCACAGCAGGGCAAGTTCCCGCAGCGCGGTCAGGTTGCCGACCCGGAAGTAGTGCGTGAGGGCTGATTCGATGCGGTCCGGTGGGTAGATGTCGCCGTGCACCATACGGCGGCGCAGCACCTCGGGCGGCAGATCGACCAGCTCGATCTGATCGGCGCGACGCGCCACCTCGTCGGGCAGCGTCTCGCGCTGCCTGACCCCGGTGATCTGCCGGACCACGTCGTTGAGGGATTCGAGGTGCTGGACGTTGAGCGTGGTGACGACGTCGACGCCGACGTCGAGGAGCTCCTCGACGTCCTGCCACCGCTTGGCATTGCGGGCCCCCGGAACATTGGAGTGGGCCAGCTCGTCCACCAGCGCGACCTGAGGCCGGCGGGCCAGCACCGCGTCCAGATCCATCTCGGAGAACGCCGCACCACGATGGGCCAGAGTACGCCGGGAAATCGTCACCAGACCGTCGGCCATGGCGGCGGTCGGCCGACGGCCATGCGGCTCGACGAAACCCACGACGACATCCGCGCCCAGTGAACGCAACCGCTGCCCCTCCGCGAGCATGGCGTACGTCTTCCCGACCCCGGGGGCCGCCCCGAGGTAGATCCGCAACTGTCCACGTGCCACCGGCGAACTCCTGGCAGGTACTCCATGTCGTCCTCGCGTCCTACCATGGTGCGCCTTCCCGCGCCGCTCCACTCGACAGCACCGGCCCCGAGCCCGCAAGGACACGCTCGAGGTCGATCGAGTCCGAAGCAGCGGGACTGCCTCGCCACCCGTTACGAGAGAACCGCAGCCCGTCCCTGATCCACCCGCCGGGCCATAGCCGAAGCACCCGGCATCCGCACCCCACTCACCGCCTTCCGGGCGAACCGGCTTCTCGCCACGCCGCGGGGTTCTTGAATCTCCTGACACCGGGTGACCGTATTGATTCGTTGTGCTCGCCCATGGGGCATTTCCATGATTCGCCCCGTCACCGGAGGTGATGTCATGCCAGGTGGAGTCCTGCGTGTGGTCTGCACCGCGGCGCTGGCCACGATCGTCGTAGCCTCGCCGGCAGCCGCCACACCCATGGCGCCGGGACCGGAGGCGAGCGGCGCCGGGAAGCTGTCCGTCGCGCCCGCGGCCGTTCCCACCCCGGCCACCGTGGCGGCGGGCAAGGGCATCGCACAGCTGCTGACCGAGTTGCAGAAGTTGTACCAGCGGGCCGAGGAAGCCACCGAGGCGTACAACGGGACCGCGGCGGAGCTGAAGAAACGTGCGGCGCAGGCGAAGAAGCTCAGTACCTCGCTCGCCGCCGCCCGCGTCGCGCTGTCCGGCAGTCGGGACGCGGCGGGGCAGCTGGCCCGGGAGCAGTACCAGGGGCAGTCGGACTTCTCCGCGTACGTGCGGTTGATGCTGGCCCCCGATCCCGAGCATCTCCTCGACCAGGAGCACGTGATCCGGCGGGCGGCGGCCGGGCGGGCGGCGACGGTGAAGCGGCTCGCCGGTGCGGAGAAGCGCGCGGCCGAGCTGGCGACCGAGTCGCGCAAGGTGCTGGACCAGCAGCAGGTACTGGCCGCCAAGCGGAAGAAGCAGCGGGACGCGGTGCGGTCGCGGCTCAAGACCGTCGAGGCGACGCTGGCCAAGCTCTCCGCCGCTCAGGTCGCCGAGCTGGCCCGGCTGGAGCAGCAGGGCACGGCCAAGGCCCAGGGCGCGCTTGTCGCCTCGGGCGCGCTGTCCTCGGTCAGGTCGCCGTCCCGGGCGGGCGACGAGGCGGTGAAGTACGCGATCGGGCAGGTCGGCAAGCCGTACGTGTGGGGCGCGGAGGGGCCGGACTCGTTCGACTGCTCGGGGCTCACCTCGCAGGCCTGGGCGAAGGCGGGCCAGGTCATTCCGCGGACCTCGCAGGAGCAGTGGCGGCAGCTGCCGAAGGTGCCGCTGAACGCGCTGCGCCCGGGTGACCTGGTGATCTACTTCCCGAAGGCCACCCATGTGGCGCTGTACGTCGGCGACGGTCTGGTGGTGCAGGCACCCCGGCCGGGCGCGCAGGTGAAGGTCTCGCCGGTGGCGTCGAACCCGCTGCTGGGCGCCGTACGGCCGGATCCGCGGGGCGTACCACTGTCCTCGTACGAGGCGCCGCAGCTTCCGCAGGGGGCGTCCGCGGGACCGGACGCGGGGTACGGCTCGTCCTCGGCACCCGGGAAGTAGGCCCCGGGCCGCGAGGGCCGCACCTGACAGCCCGGCCGAGTCCCGTCGGGTTCCCGAC
>NZ_JBHVFF010000351.1:0-7651 GCF_042801895.1 Streptomyces sp. NPDC057543
GGTGTGTCGGCACCGGACCCGCAGCGCGCGTCCCCCGGCAGGGTCAGCGAGTGCCGACCGCGGCACGTACGGCCCGGCGGGCCATCGCGCAGTCGTCGTGCAGCCGACGCAGCAGCAGCCGCTGCTCCTCGCTCGACGAGAGCACGCCCGGCCGCTCCTGACCGGCGCCCGTGGGCACCGGCTCCCGCATGGCCCGCTGGACAGCCGTCTCGTAGGTACGGATCTCCCGCGTCAGCACCAGCATCAGGTTGACCAGGAAGGCATCCCGCTGGGCGGGCCCGTTGGCCTGGGCCAGCTGACTGATCTGACGCCGCGCCCCCGGAGCGTCGCCCAGGACCGCCCACAGCGTCGCCAGGTCGTAGCCCGGCAGATACCAGCCCGCGTGCTCCCAGTCCACCAGCACCGGGCCCGTGGGCGACAGCAGGATGTTGGAGAGCAGCGCGTCACCGTGACAGAACTGCCCCATGCCCTGACGGCCGCCCGCGTGCGCCAGACCGTGCAGCAGCTTCTGCAGATCGCCCAGATCGCGGTCCGTGAACAGCCCCAGCTCGTGGTACCGGGAGATCCGCGAGGCGTAGTCCAACGGTGCGTCGAAGAGCCCCGGCGCCGGCCGCCAGGCGTTGACCCGACTGATCGCGCCCAGCGCGGCCCGCACATCGGCGCGGGGCGGGGCCTCCGACGGATGCCGGGTCAGCGCCGCCACCCGGCCGGGCATCCGCTCGATCACCAGCGTGCAGTTCTCCGGGTCGGCCGCGATGAGCCGAGGCACCCGCACCGGCGGGCGGTGCCGGACGAACGCACGGTATGCAGCTATTTCGTGACGGAACCGCTCCGACCACGCGGGGGAGTGGTCCAGTAAGCACTTGGCGACCGCGGTCGCACGTCCGGTGGAGCCGACGAGGAGCACCGAGCGGCCGCTGCGGCGCAGCACCTGCACCGGGTTGAACTCCGGGCAGATCCGCTGGACCGAGGCGATCGCCATCCTCAGCTGGGCGCCCTGCGGCCCGGAGAGGTCCAGCCGCCCGCTGAGCGGCGGTCCGCCCAGCCCAGCCGGCCGCCGCGGCCGGACCGTGCCGGGTGCCGGGGGAGCGGCATGCGGAGCGAGGTACGGCCCGCCGCCCGCCCCCAGGGGACGAAGCGGCCGGGGCGGGGCGGTCACGGAGGACGATGCTGTGTACATGGGCGAGACAGATCCCTTCGTGCGCCGACAAGTTGCGTGCACCGCCCCGGCCGGCGGCCGTTCGGCACCCTGGGGAGTACCTAGGGCTGCCGGGCGGGGTGGCGCTTTCCTACCTGACACCGGCGCGCGGGTGGCAGACCATCTGGCGGACCCTGGCGAACCCTGGCGAATAGTCGCAAGGCACCTGACAGGGGGTTACTGTCAACACAGCCGAGAACCTGGGGGCTTGACGTGACCGGAGAACCCAACACCCGCCTGTCCGACCTGTTCGGCCTCGCCGGCTGGTCCAAGGGCGAACTTGCGAGAATGGTGAACCGGCAGGCGGCGGCCATGGGCCACCCGCAGCTGGCCACCGACACCTCGCGGGTGAGGCGTTGGATCGACATGGGGGAATCCCCCCGCGATCCCGTGCCCAAGGTGCTGGCTGCCCTGTTCACCGAGCGGCTCGGTCGTGTCGTGACCATCGAGGACCTCGGGTTCGGCCGGCGCGGGCGTGTGGGGAAACGGCAAGAGGTCGGGGCGCAGGACAATCCCGACGCACTGCCGTGGGCGCCCGACCGGACGGCAGCGGTCCTCACCGAATTCACGGGAATGGACCTCATGCTCAACCGACGCGGCTTGGTGAGCGCGGGCGCCGCGCTCGCCGCAGGATCGACCATCACCGGCCCCATGCGCGACTGGCTGCACGCCGACCCTGTGCTGGCGGCCGATGCTCCAAGGACCGACGAACCGCTGTACGCCGACCCGGCCGGTTTCGACCGGTACGAGGCCGCACCCATCGGCTCGGAGGAGATCGAGGCGCTCGAACGCTCCGTCGAGGTGTTTCGCGCCTGGGACGCCTCCCGGGGCGGCGGACTGCAGCGCAAGGCCGTGGTGGGCCAGCTCAACGAGGTGGGCGGCATGCTCGCCTACCGTCACCCCGAGCATCTGCAGCGCCGTCTCTGGGGCGTCGCCGCCAACCTCGCGGTCCTCGCGGGATGGATGTCGCACGACATCGGCCTCGAACCCACTGCCCAGAAGTACTTCGTCATCGCGGCGCACGCGGCGCGCGAGGGCGGCGACCGCCCGCGCGCGGGCGAGGCGCTCTCCAGGGCGGCCCGTCAGATGGTCCACCTGGGCCGTCCCGACGACGCCCTGGACCTGATGAAACTCGCCAAGTCGGGTTCCGGGGACATGGTTCTGCCGCGCACCCAGGCGATGCTGCACACCATCGAGGCCTGGGCACAGGCGTCCATGGGCCGCGGACAGGCGATGCGACGCACGCTCGGCAAGGCAGAGGAACTCTTCGTCTCGGACAAGAGCGATGTGCCGCCCCCCAGTTGGATGCAGATGTTCGACGAGGCGGATATGCACGGCATGCAGGCCCTGGCGTTCCGAACGCTCGCCGAACACGAACCGTCGGCGGCGAGCGTGGCCCAACGTCATGCCAAGCAGGCCCTGGAGCTGCGCGCCAACGGACGCCAGCGGTCCAAGATCTTCGACTACATCTCGCTCGCCTCGGCGTGCTTCATCGCCGACGATCCCGAGCAGGCCGACCGTTACGCACGGCTCGCCCTGGTGTCGATGGGGGAGACCTCCTCGCACCGCACGTGGGACCGGTTGCGCGAAATGTACCGGCTGACGGGCCAGTACGCGGGTTACGCGAAGATCCAGGACCTGCGCGAGGAGATCGAGCTCTCACTGCCACAGAGTTCCATCATCAAGCAGCGCAAGCGTTCGTCCGAGATCTGACATGTGGGCGCCGCGATGACGGGGCGCCGGTCAACAACTTCCTTACCACCCACCGCCGTCGGAGCACGGGTTGTCGGAGCGCCGCACCTTTGGTCGGCACGTCCTTCGGTGTACCGCGTTGCCCCGCACGCCTTACGTACCGCTGTGCCTTACGCCCCGATGCGGGCGATCAGCACGCACGCGTCGTCGAGGTGCTCGGTGCCGCCGAACTCGCTGACGACCGTCCGTACGCACTCCTGTGCCGTGCGGGCCTGCGCGAAGTGCGGTGCGAGGGCGAGCAGGGCGTCCCGGCCCGCACCCCGGTCGCTGTGGCGGTTCAGGCCGTCGGTGTGCAGTACCAGCACATCACCGGCCAGCAGGTGCACTTCGTTCTGCTCGTACGCGACCCCGGAGGTCGCGCCGAGCAGGACCCCGTCCGGTGGCAGCAGCGGGCGCCCTTCGCCGTCGCGGAACAGCAGCGGTGCGGGGTGCCCCGCTTGTGCCCAGGCGAGGATGCCGGTGGACGGATCGAATCGACAGCACACCGCGCTGCCGAGGGCGGGCTGGACGGAGGATTCCAGTAGCTGATTGAGATGCCCCATCAGGGTTCCCGGCTCGATGCCGGCCACCGCCATCCCGCGCAGCGCGCCCAGCAGCATCGCCATGGCCGAGGTGGCCTGGATGCCGTGGCCGGTCAGATCGCCGACCGTGAGCACGGTCCTGCCGTCCGGCAGTTGCAGCGCGTCGTACCAGTCACCGCCGATCAGGGAACTCGACTCCGAGGGGAGGTAGTGAGCCGCGATGTCCAGCGCGCCCACTTCTTTCGAGGGCAGCTGCAGCGAGCCCCGCCACGCGGGGAGCACGGCCTCCTGGAGCTCGAGCGCCATCCGGCGCTCGGTCCGCGCCATGTGCTGCCGGTGCCGTAGCGAATCACGGCTCCGGCACACCACTTGCTGGCTGCGCCGCAGCTCGCTGACATCGCGCAGGACCGCCCACATGGAGGCGGTGCACCCGTCGGTGTCGAGGACAGGCTCGCCCATCATGTGGAGCGTACGCATCCGGCCGTCGGTCCGCAGGATGCGAAATTCGCCGTCGATCGGCTTCCCGTCGACCAGACAGCCCGTCACCAGAGAGGTGAGCAGGGGCTGGTCCTCGGGCAGGAGCATGGACGGAAGGTCGTCCAGCGAGAGCGGCCCCGCGTCGGGTGACCTGCCGAAGATCTCGAACAGTTCTTCGGACCAGGCGACTTCGTCGGTCAGCAGATTCCACTCCGCGCGGCCCACCCTGCCGATGAGCGAACCGGAACCCGGCCGGCCGGAGGTCATGTCCGGGATGCCGTGCGCCGAACTCCCCGTGGGCTGTTCCGGTACCTCCGACGGGATGCCCTCCTTGAGCTGTCCCAGCTGTGTGCCGAGATCGTCGAGGTGATGGACAGCCAGCTCGCAGAGCGCGCGCTGCCAGCGCATCTGCGGGTCTTCCTCGTCGATCAGCACCGCGTTCCGCCGCACGGCATCCACATCGCCACGCAGCCGACGGGTCCGGTTGATCAGGGCATCGACGGCATCGCGTTCGGGCGGCTGAGGGGCGGGGCGGTCCGCAGACAGATGGGACGGCATCTCGTACTCCGATACAGGCGCGGCACGACCAGGTCTGAAAGGTGGACCGTAGACGACTGTTGCACAGGCTGAGGGGGGCCGTAAGGGATTTGGCAACACTCGATGCGATGTTGCTTCTGGCATATGCCATAGGCTGCGGAAGGCGCCGTTCCGTCGAACGGACTTGCTGTCGACGGACGCTGAGGCAAGTTACCCGGCGTGCACGGACGGCTGCGCGCCTGCGTGCGCCGACTTCCGGGTGGGCGGGAATGCGGCGCGTCCCCCTTGTGTTACGGATACAGAGCGAAAACGATACCCATTCCCATGAAGGGGATGGGGTCGGAGAGAGACTCTGGAGGGACCCATGGCCCGCAGTGAGACCCGCCCCGTCGTGACGCTCCGGTCGACGGCCGGAACGGGGCAGAGCTATGTGACGCGCAAGAGTCGCCGGAACAACCCCGACCGGCTGGTCCTGCGCAAGTTCGACGCCATCGCGGGGCGGCACGTCCTCTTCCGTGAGGAACGCTGAACCCAGCCGCCGCTACGGCGGTCGGATGGCGGCGGTCCGGACGTCGGCCGGGGCTTCCCGTTGCCCCGGCCGCGGCGGCGGTTCCTGTCCGACACCCGTTACGTGTTGTGGTGCCTGTGTCTGGGCCTGTGCCCTGGGGGCCGGTACCGGGCAAGGACTGTTGGGACGGGTGCGCTCAGCCCCGGCGCGGCGGCCTGGGCACGGTCTCGGTCAGCAGGGCACAGGCCGCCGGAACCACGGCCACCACGGCAGCGGCGCCCGGCCACAGCCGTACCGCCAGCGCGGTCACGGACGCGCCCGCCACGACCGCGATCAGCCGGCCGGCCACCCAGAGGTCCCCCTGGTCCCACGACCGGAGTGTCGCACGGCCGACGAGGGACGTCAGAGTGCCGGTGAAGTAGTTGGTGGGCGTGGCGAGGACACGGCCCTGGATGCCCATGGCCACGGAAATGAGCACCAAGAGACCCAGTCGGTCCCCGTCCGAGGTGATCAGATCCAGTGCCCACAGCACAGCCCCCGCCGCGAGGAGCACCACCTCGATCAGCAGCATCACCGGTAGCGGCCACCGCAAGCGTTCGCTCATCCGCGCACCGCATACGACTCCGACGCTGTACGAAGCGAGCGCGGTGATCACGCGCAGGGCCACCCCGTGCTCCCCGACACCGGCCGCGGAAGCGCCCAGCAGCACCAGATTCCCGGTCATCACCCCGGCGAAGACCTGACCGACACAGATGAAGACGAACGCATCGGCCGCGCCGGAAGCAGCCGACAGAAGCAGCAGGGACCATGCGTCCCGCGGATCGCGCCCGGCGGGGAGAGCAGGAGTAGACACCCCTGCATTCTCGGCTCAGTCCCGCCGGAGGCGCCGACTCGCGGCCGACCCGGTGTGGCGAGCGGTGTGGCGAGCGGTACGGCCGGTCACAGTCGGGCACCGGCCGGGTGCCGGGCCGTCCGGGCTTTGTTGCTGCCTTGAAGTTCCCGCAGCAGGAACCGACAGGTAGCGTTCGATCGACTGCATAAATTCCGTGATGTGGGCGGATATCGAGGAGAAAATGACCGCCCGGTCCGCTGGGGACGGCTCTACCGATCGGCCGGGCGCTCCACGGTCGTAGGGATGTTTGTAAGCACTTCCTTGGGCTCCACCGCACGGACGGAAAGTGGCTCCACGGCGTAAGAAGTTGATCTGGCCCCACCCGACGTGAAGGGCCGTGTGCCATGCCCTCTTTGGGGTGAATGCAGTGCTCCGTCCGCTGTGCGGCGGCAGGGTTTGTGAGTCGATCACGGTCTTGTCGGAGGCTGTGCTGGTTTGTGGTCACGGTCATGTCGGGAGGCCGGGATGGGTTTGTCGCGGGCGGAGCTGTATGCCGCGATCCGAAGGGGCAAGCGTCTTGACCCGGAGGTGTCGCAGCGGACGTTGGGCGAGATACGGGGTTCACCGCAGGCTGGTTCGCCAGGCGTTGAACTCGGCGGTTTTGCCGCCGAGGAAGAAGCCGGCGCCGCGGGCATCGGTGCTGGACCTGGCCAAGGGCTGGATCGACGCGATGCTGCGGGAACATCTGGCCGCGCCGCGCAAGCAGAACATCTCGACCTGGACAAGGCCGGGGCGAAGCTCCTGTTCCAGATCTTCACCGAGCGCGAGGAGCGACGCGCTATCGCGATCACGTCGAACGCACCGTTCTCCGAGCGGAAGCAGACCTTCATCGGCCCCCGGCTCTGCACCGCGATCGTCGACCGCGTCACGTTCAACGCACACATCGTCGAGACCGGCACCGAGTCCTACCGATTCACCCAGACCCAGCGCAGCGGACTCCTGCCTCGACCCTCGGCATGGCTGTGTCCCAGAGTCTCCGTCTGAGACCGCAGGTGATCGCTCGATGGGAGAATCGGGTCCGTGACGATCGGATCTGGGGACTTTGAACTGACCATGGACGAATTGCGCGTCGTCGCACACTACGCTCTGGAGAGCGCTGAGGAAGTTCTTCCTGTGTTCGAGGACGCCAGCCCCGGCGATCCTCGGCCTCGTGCAGCCATCAACGCCGCACGGGAGTTCGTGAACGGCGCCAAGAGGACCAAACTTCAGCGCATCACCTCCTTGGACGCCCACCGGGCGGCAAAGGAAGCGACCACGGAGGCCGCACGGCTCGCTGCACGTGCCGCCGGAGATGCCGCCTCCGCGGCCTACCTCCATCCGATCGCGAAAGCCACCCAAGTCGGTCACATCCTGAGAGCCGCCGCAAGCGCCGCTCGCGTTGGAGAATTGAACGCGGACGACGATTTCGCCGTCGGGCTCCGGCTGATCGAGGAGGCTCGACAACGCGCCACACCCGTCCTGATCGATGTTCTGAACAGATACCCGCTGGCGCCGACGGGCAAGAGCCGTGCTGCACAGCTCATGACCATCCTGGACGCGTCCCTGCGCATGCCCCGCCAAGCTGAGGGTTAGCTTCGACACCGCAGCCAACCCTCGTCGACAACCGCGGCCGGCCTCCCTGACGGGAGGTCGGCCGCAGCCGTTCCGGGTCCGGCAGCCGGGTCCCAGTGCCGGCCGAACCAACGCCCGTTCTCGTCCAGCCACCGCGGACACTGGGCGGTCCACGGTCTCAGCCGAGCCGGGTCGGCAGCCTCCACGCACCTGTC
>NZ_JBHVFF010000352.1:0-7634 GCF_042801895.1 Streptomyces sp. NPDC057543
CCGAGGCTCGGTGTGCGGCGGCCCTTCGTGCAGCCGGGGCGGGTGCGTCAGCGCACGCTGCCCATGAGCTTCTTGACCTTGCCGCGGTACATGAAGACCGCGACACCCGCGGCAACGGCGAGGAAGGCCTGCAGAGTGACCACGCCCGTGCCGTTGAGCTCCACGCCCGCGGTGGAGAGCAGGCCCGTGGTGCAGTCACCGGCGGTGACGGCCAGGAACCAGACACCCATCATCTGGCTGGCGTACTTGGCCGGAGCCATCTTGGTGGTGACGGAGAGCCCCACCGGGGAGAGCGTCAGCTCGGCGACCGTCTGGACGAAGTAGATCGCGACCAGCCACATCGCGGCGGCCTTGTGGCCGTCGCTCGCGATCGTCAGCGGCATCAGGAAGAGGAAGAACGACGCTCCGACCAGCACCAGGCCGGAGCTGAACTTCACGATCGTGCTGGGCTCCTTGCCGCGGCGGTTCAGCGCCAGCCAGAAAGCGGCGAAGAGCGGGGCCAGCGCCATGATCAGGACCGGGTTGACCGACTGGTACCAGGAGACCGGGAAGTTCCAGCCGAAGACGCTGTTGTCGGCCGAGGAGTCGGCGAATATCGCGACCGTGGAACCGCCCTGGTCGTAGATCATCCAGAAGATGGCGGCGGCGACGAAGAACCAGATGTAGCCGGACATCTTCGACTGCTCGGTGGCGCTGAGCTCCTTGTCGCGCTTGATGCGCGCCAGGACGACGACCGGAATGACCAGGCCCGCGATGGTGATGGGGACCAGGATCCAGTTGAGCGTGTAGACGCCGGTGACGACCGTGACGATGTAGAAGACGGCCGCGACGGCCAGCCAGATCATGCCCTTGCGCAGCGTGCTCGTCCGCTCGGCGGCGGACAGCGGCTTCGGGACGACGAGGCTGCGCTCGTTCAGGTGGCGGGTGCCCATAAGGAACTGGGCGAGGCCCAGCCCCATGCCGACCGCGGCGAGCGCGAAGCCCAGGTGCCAGTTGACGTTCTCACCGACGGTGCCGATGACCAGCGGAGCCGCGAAGGCACCCGCGTTGATGCCCATGTAGAAGATCGTGAAGCCACCGTCGCGGCGCGCGTCGTCCGGGCCGTCGTAGAGATGGCCGACCATCGTCGAGATGTTGGACTTCAGGAGACCGGAGCCGATGGCGACCAGTCCGAGGCCGGCGAAGAAGGTGCCCTGCGTGGGCAGCGCCAGCGTCAGGTGGCCGATCATGATGACCGTACCGGCGACGGCGACGGTCTTGCGGGGACCCCAGACACGGTCGCCGAACCATCCGCCGGGCATGGCGAGCAGGTAGACCAGCGACACGTAGACCGAGTAGATCGCCGTGGCCGTGGCCGGGTTCATGTGAAGCCCGTTGGGCGCGATCAAGTAGAGGGGGAGCAGGGCCCTCATGCCGTAGTAGCTGAAGCGCTCCCACATCTCGGTCATGAAGAGAGTGGCCAGGCCGCGGGGGTGGCCGAAGAAGGTCTTCTCGGATCCAGAAGTACTGGCCGGGTCCTTCGTCAGGCTGGACGCCATGGTCGATCCTTGGGTGCTCGGGACGCGACGCCTTGTGAGCGTGACGCGCCCGGTGGGGGGAGGCCGGCACCGGCACGGCCGCGTCCCACCCCCACGCCTGAGAGGGGATTCGTCCCGACCGCCGGGCTCATTCAGGAGCCGGCCGAGGAGACGGGAAGCGACCGCACCGGGATCCACGCCCGGTGCGCATCTCGCGCTCCGGGCCCGGCCACAGGTCATTCACTTGGTTCACGACTGGCGGGTAACCAGCCGGCAGAACAAAAGAGACCCTCGGCGCTAAAAGCTGCCCAAGGGTCCTTGAGTAGTGCAACAGGCGTCGAGCAACCATACGACATGACAGTGCCGGATATGGAAGGACTTGAGACATGGATCACAGGTAAGCGTGGAACCAAACTCCCATATTCGAAGGTCTCTCTCCGTTTTCCTTGCAGAGCCGCAGGGCTTTTGGATCACCCCACTTCATCCGCCCCGCGCGGACTACCATCACTCCATGACCCGTGTACTGCTCGCAGAGGACGACGCATCCATCTCGGAGCCGCTGGCCCGCGCCCTGCGTCGGGAGGGTTACGAGGTCGAGGTCCGTGAAGACGGTCCGACCGCTCTCGACGCCGGCCTCCAGGGCGGAATCGACCTGGTCGTACTCGACCTGGGTCTGCCCGGGATGGACGGCCTCGAAGTCGCCCGCAGGCTCCGTGCCGATGGCCACGCCGTGCCGATCCTGGTGCTGACCGCCCGCGCCGACGAGGTGGACACCGTCGTCGGCCTCGACGCGGGCGCCGACGACTACGTCACCAAGCCCTTCCGCCTGGCCGAACTGCTCGCCCGCGTCCGGGCCCTGCTGCGCCGCGGCGCCACCGAGCCCGCTCCGCAGCCCGCCACCCACGGCGTCAGGATCGACGTCGAGTCGCACCGGGCCTGGATGGGCGACGAGGAACTCCAGCTCACCGCCAAGGAGTTCGACCTGCTACGGGTCCTGGTCCGCGACGCGGGCCGGGTCGTCACCCGCGACCAGCTGATGCGCGAGGTCTGGGACACCACCTGGTGGTCCTCCACCAAGACCCTCGACATGCACATCTCCTGGCTCCGCAAGAAGCTCGGCGACGACGCGGCCAACCCCCGCTACATCGCGACCGTACGGGGCGTCGGCTTCCGCTTCGAGAAGAGCTGACGTACAGAAGCACTCATGCGCCGCAGACTGATCAACTCCACGCTCGCCGTGGTGCTCGTGGTGATCGCCGTCTTCGGCGTCTCCCTCGTCATCGTCGAGAGCCGCACCATCAGCAACAGCGCCCAGGAGAGCGTCGACTCCGAGGCGCTGCGGCTGATCAGTGTCGTCGACAGCCGGCTCCTGGGGGACGAGCGGATCAACCCCGCTCTGCTGTCCGAGCAGATCTCCGGCAAGCGCTACGCAGTCGTCAAGATCCCCGGACGCGCCCCCCTCGAAATCGGCGAACGTCCCACCGGCAGCGTGATCAGAAGCACCGCCGAGGGGGAGCAGGGCGAGCGGGTCACCGTCGAGGAGTCCAGCTCTTCCGTTACCCGTGAGGTCGGCCGCACCCTGTTGATCATCGGCGCGGTGGCGCTGCTGGCCATCATCTCCGCCGTGCTCCTGGCCGTACGCCAGGCCAACAAGCTCACCTCGCCGCTGACGGACCTGGCCGAGACCGCCGAACGCCTGGGTTCCGGTGACCCGCGCCCGCGCCACAAGCGGTACGGAGTAGCCGAGCTGGACCGGGTCGCCGACGTCCTGGACTCCTCCGCCGAACGGATCGCCCGGATGCTGACCGCGGAACGCCGGCTGGCCGCCGACGCCTCGCACCAGCTCCGGACGCCGCTGACCGCGCTCTCCATGCGGATCGAGGAGATCTCGGTCACCGACGACCCGGACACGGTGAAGGAAGAGGCGAACATCGCCCTCACCCAGGTCGAGCGGCTCACCGACGTGGTGGAGCGGCTGCTGACCAACGCCCGCGACCCGCGTACCGGCTCCGCCGTCGTCTTCGACCTCGACGAGGTCGTCAAGCAGCAGATCGAGGAGTGGCGCCCGGCCTACCGGGGCGAGGGCCGCGCCATCGTCCGCTCCGGAAAGCAGGGGCTGCGGGCCGTCGGTACGCCCGGCGCGGTCGCCCAGGTGCTGGCCGCACTCATCGAGAATTCGCTGATGCACGGCGGCGGCACGGTCGCCCTGCGCACCCGTGTCACCGGAAACCAGGCGGTCATCGAGGTCACGGACGAGGGCCCGGGCGTGCCCCCCGACCTCGGCGCCCGGATCTTCGAGCGGACGATCAGCGGCCGCAACTCCACCGGCATCGGCCTCGCGGTGGCCAGGGACCTCGCGGAGGCGGACGGCGGCCGTCTCGAACTGCTCCAGCAGCAGCCGCCGGTCTTCGCCCTCTTTCTCAGCCGGGTGGCCCTGCGGCGACAGGAACCGGAACGCCCGGTGCGGTGAGCGGCCCGGCGACGTACCGGATCCGCTACCGGCGCACCGGATCCGCCTCGGCCCGCGGCACCTGCTCCGTACGCCCCTGCTTCAGGAACCCCTCCGCGCTCAGCACGGTCTCCTTCGCGGGCAGCGCCTTGAACACCCAGGTCCGGTAGGACCAGAAGCGGAACAGCGTCGCGATGCCGATCCCGAGGATCTTGAAGACATTGCTCTGGAACGGGCTGTTCCACCCGAACCCGTACGTCGCCGCGTACAGCACACCGGTCTCGATGACCGCGCCCACCGCGCTGAACAGCAGGAACAGCGTCAGCTCCCGGGTCCGCCCGGTCTTGTCACGGTCCCGGTACGTCCAGTAGCGGAACCCGATGTAGTTGAAGAGGATGGCGACGAACGTGGCCAGCAGACCCGCCCGCACCACCTGGAGATCCGTGGTGCGCCACAGGAGATTGGAGACGGCGATATTGACGACCAGGCCGAATGCGCCGACCGCGCCGAACTTGGCGACCTCCCGGGCCAGCAGATCCAGCCGGGTCCGCAGTGCGCCCCGTTCGCTCATAGTGATCGCTCAGCCCGTCTGTCGGTTGCATCGGACCTGTCATGCTATCCAGCCCCTCAAGGGGCTGCCGGTGAGTCGGCTGACAGTGGCGATGCTGTGACGTGGCCGCCCCGCGGGCGCGTCCTGGAGGGCGTCGTCGGGTGATCCCCGGGGCGCCCGATACCCTGGAGGAGTGACGTTCCCGGTAGTCGGCATGGTCGGCGGCGGTCAGCTCGCCCGTATGACCCACGAGGCGGGTATCCCCCTCGGCATCAAGTTCAAGCTCCTCAGTGACACCCCCCAGGACTCGGCGGCCCAGGTGGTGAACGAAGTCGTCATCGGCGACTATCGCGACCTGGACACCCTGCGCGCCTTCGCGCGCGGCTGTGACGTGATCACCTTCGATCACGAACACGTACCGACCGAACACCTGCGGGCCCTGGAGGCGGACGGCATACCCGTGCGCCCGGGACCCGACGCGCTGGTGCACGCCCAGGACAAGGGGGTGATGCGCGCGAAGCTCACCGAGATCGGCGCGCCCTGCCCCCGCCATCGCATCGTGCGGGACCCGGCGGACGTCGCGGCCTTCGCGGCGGAGGGCGGGGGCTTCCCCGTCATCCTCAAGACGGTCCGCGGCGGCTACGACGGCAAGGGCGTCTGGGTGGTCCGCTCCGAGGCGGACGCGGCCGACGCCTTCCGGGCCGGTGTCCCGGTCCTCGCCGAGGAGAAGGTCGACTTCGTACGGGAGTTGGCGGCCAACATCGTCCGCTCGCCGCACGGCCAGGCCGTCGCCTACCCGGTCGTCGAGTCGATCCAGGTCGACGGCGTCTGCGACACCGTGATCGCCCCGGCCCCGGAGCTGGACGAGCGGCTCGCGGGCGAGGCCCAGCAGCTCGCCCTGCGTATCGCCGCCGAACTCGGCGTCGTCGGCCACCTCGCCGTAGAACTCTTCGAGACCCGTGGACCCGACGGGAAGCCCGGCATCCTGGTCAACGAGCTGGCCATGCGCCCGCACAACTCCGGGCACTGGACCCAGGACGGCGCGATCACCTCGCAGTTCGCCAACCACGTCCGGGCCGTGCTCGACCTGCCGCTCGGCGACCCGCGCCCGCGCGCCACCTGGACGGTCATGTCCAATGTCCTCGGCGGCGACTACCCGGACATGTACCAGGCGTATCTGCACTGCATGGCCCGCGACCCGCAGCTCAAGATCCACATGTACGGCAAGGACGTGAAGCCGGGCCGCAAGGTCGGACACGTCAACACCTACGGCGACGACCTGGCGGATGTGCGCGAGCGCGCCCGGCACGCGGCCGACTACCTGCGAGGAACGATCACCGAATGACTTCCCCCGCCACCGCCGCGCCCCTCGTCGGCATCGTCATGGGCTCGGACTCCGACTGGCCCGTCATGGAAGCGGCGGCCAAGGCCCTCGACGAGTTCGAGATCCCCTACGAGGTCGACGTCGTCTCCGCCCATCGCATGCCGCGCGAGATGATCGCGTACGGCGAGCAGGCGGCGGACCGTGGTCTCCAGGTGATCGTCGCGGGCGCGGGCGGCGCCGCCCATCTGCCCGGCATGCTCGCCTCAGTCACCCCGCTGCCGGTCATCGGCGTACCGGTCCCGCTGAAGTACCTGGACGGCATGGACAGCCTGCTCTCCATCGTGCAGATGCCCGCCGGTGTCCCCGTCGCGACCGTCTCGGTCGGCGGCGCACGCAACGCGGGCCTGCTCGCCGCGCGCATCCTCGCCGCGCACGACAGCGAGCTGCTGGCCCGGATGCAGGAGTTCCTGCAGGAGCTCAACGACCAGGCGACGGAGAAGGGCAAGCGACTGCGCGCCAAGGTCGAGGGCGCCGACTCCTTCGGCTTCGGGAAGTAGGCCCCGATGGACCAGGCGGAGCAGTTGGAGCGGGCCGCGGAGCTCCTCGCCGAGTACCCCGTCGTCGACGGGCACAACGATCTGCCGTGGGCGCTGCGCGAACAGGTCGGCTACGACCTGGACGCCCGCGACATCGCCACCGACCAGTCCGCCCACCTGCACACCGACATCCCGCGGCTGCGCGCGGGCGGTGTCGGCGCCCAGTTCTGGTCGGTCTACGTACGGTCGGACATGGCGGGCGACGACGCCGTCAGCGCCACCCTCGAACAGATCGACGTGGTCGCCGAGCTGCTGGCCCGATACCCCGCCGACCTGCGGCGCGCCCTGACCGCCGACGACATGGAGGCGGCGCGCGCGGAGGGCCGTATCGCCTCCCTGATGGGCGCCGAGGGCGGCCACTCCATCAACAACTCGCTGGGCACCCTGCGCGCGCTGCACACCCTCGGCGTCCGCTACATGACGCTGACCCACAACGACAACATCGCGTGGGCCGACTCGGCGACGGACGAGCCGGGCGTCGGCGGTCTGTCGCCCTTCGGCCACGAGGTCGTACGGGAGATGAACCGCACCGGCATGCTGGTCGACCTCTCCCACGTGGCGGCCACGACGATGCGCGACGCGCTCGACACCTCCACGGCGCCGGTGATCTTCTCGCACTCCTCGTCGCGCGCGATCTGCGACCACCCGCGCAACATCCCCGACGACGTCCTCGGCAGGCTCCCGGCCAACGGTGGCGTCGCCATGGCGACCTTCGTGCCGAAGTTCGTCCTCCCGGCGGCCGTCGCCTGGACGCGGGCCGCGGACGAGAACATGCGAGCCCACGGCCTGCACCACCTCGACACCACCGCGCAGGCCATGAAGATCCACGCCGCCTTCGAAGCGGCCAACCCGCGCCCGGTCGCCACCGTGGCGACGATCGCCGACCATCTCGACCACATGCGCGAGGTCGCCGGCATCGACCACATCGGCATCGGCGGCGACTACGACGGAACCGCCTTCCTCCCGGAGGGCCTCAGGGACGTCGCGGGCTACCCGAACCTGATCGCGGAGCTGTTCGGCCGCGGCTGGTCCGGCGCCGACCTCGCCAAGCTCACCTGGCGGAACGCGGTACGGGTGCTGCGCGACGCCGAGGACGTCGCACGCGAACTGAGCACCCGCCGGGCCCCGTCGCACGCCACGATCGAGCAGCTGGACGGCCGGACCGGCTGACCCGGTCCCGTCACGTCATGTGTGGGGG
>NZ_JBHVFF010000353.1:0-7613 GCF_042801895.1 Streptomyces sp. NPDC057543
CATGTAAACCAGCCGGTCCGTATCGCCGCGCGGACCTGCCGGGGTACGGGGTCAGTGAATGATGCCCGTGCGCAGGGCGACGGCGACCATTCCCGCGCGGTCTCCGGTTCCGAGCTTGCGGGCGATTCGGGCGAGATGGCTCTTGACGGTCAGGGCGGACAGGCCCATCGAGACGCCGATGGCCTTGTTGGACTGGCCTTCGGCGACCAGCCGGAGGACCTCGACCTCGCGGCCGGACAGTTCGCGGTAGCCGCCCGGGTGGCTCGGGGTGCCGGGGGGCCGGCGGTGCATACGAGCGGCATTGGCGCCGATGGGGGCGACGCCGGGACGGGTGGGGTGGCCGATATTGGTTCGGGTGCCGGTGACGACGTAACCCTTCACGCCGCCCGCGAGGGCATTGCGTACGGCGCCGATGTCATCGGCGGCGGAAAGGGCGAGGCCGTTCGGCCAGCCGGCGGCTCGGGTCTCGGACAACAGGGTCAGCCCGGAACCGTCGGGCAGGTGGACGTCGGCTACGCAGATGTCGCGTGGATTGCCGACGCGGGGACGGGCCTCCGCGATGGACGACGCCTCGATGACGTCACGTACTCCGAGTGCCCACAGATGGCGGGTGACGGTGGAACGGACGCGCGGGTCGGCCACGACGACCATGGCCGTCGGCTTGTTCGGGCGGTAGGCGACCAGGCTTGCGGGCTGCTCTAGGAGAACGGACACCAGGCCTCCTGGGAAGTGGCGGGACGGGCCGGCTCGGGGATGAAGCCGGGGCGAACCGTGCTTGAAGGGTCATTGACCTCTTCGGCAGCAGACCCGTCCTCCTTTAGAGGAAGATCACGATTTAGTGAGTAACAATTCGGGCAAATCGGACATGCGATCGATTGTACGAAAAAAATGCCGGTGATACTGCGACCTTCGTGACGCAGTGTTACCGGCATGGGGAGGGCTTCGTCGAGGAAGAAGTGCGCGAAGGGCCAAGGGTTTCAGGGGGCCTGGGGGCCGCGCCGCTGAGGGAGTGTCACCACCGCCGCGTCGGCGGGGTCCGACGGCGGCAGGCCGGCGATCTGGCACAGCAGATCGCCCCACGCCATCAGATGCGCCGCCGTGTCCGGTACCCCGCCACGCCCCTCACGCGGCGTCCATGACGCCCGGATCTCGATCTGCGTCGCCGGGCGGCGCGTGGCCAGTGCACCGAAGTAGTGCGAGCCCGCCCGGGTCACCGTGCCGCCCGCCTCCCCGTACGACAGGCCGCGCGCCTCCAGCGCACCGGTCAGCCACGACCAGCACACCTCCGGCAACAGCGGATCGGAAGCCATCTCCGGCTCCAGCTCGGCCCGTACCAGCGTCACCAGGCGGAAGGCCCCCTGCCAGGCCTCGTGCCCGGCCGGATCATGGAGCAGCACGAGACGGCCGTCGGCGAGATCCTCCTCGCCCTGGACGACCGCCGCTTCCAGGGCGTACGCGTACGGAGCGAGCCGCTTGGGCGGGCGTGTCGACTCCACTTCCAGCTCGGGGCGCAGCCGCGCCGCGTGCAACGCGTCCACCGCAGACCGGAACGCGGGCGGGACGGAACCACCCTCCGCGCTGTCCTTGCTGTCAGCGCCATCGGATTGATCGGAGAACTGTCCCTGAGCCGGAGCCATGCGGGGAAGAGTAGGCGGAATGGGAGCCTCGCGCAGGGAGGGACACCCGGGCGGGCCCCGGCTGCTTGCGGCTTCGTGCGAAGATTCTGTGTGTGAGTGCCAACGACCGCCCCATGGGCCAGCAGACGAAGACCTACGCCACCCATGAGTCGGCGTTCCTGAAGGCATGTCGCCGCGAGCCCGTGCCGCACACGCCGGTCTGGTTCATGCGCCAGGCGGGGCGTTCGCTGCCCGAGTACCTGAAGGTCCGCGAAGGCATCCCGATGCTCGACTCCTGCACGATGCCTGAGCTGGTCGCCGAGATCACGATGCAGCCCGTACGGCGCCACAAGGTGGACGCCGCGGTCTACTACAGCGACATCGTCGTCCCGCTCAAGGCCATCGGGATCGACCTCGACATCAAGCCCGGCGTGGGCCCCGTCATCGCCGACCCGATCCGCACCCGCGCCGATCTGGCCCGGCTGCGCGACCTCACGCCCGAGGACGTCCACTACGTCACCGAGGCCATCGGCCTGCTCACCGCCGAGCTGGGCGCCACCCCCCTCATCGGCTTCGCGGGCGCGCCCTTCACCCTCGCGAGCTACCTCGTGGAAGGCGGCCCGTCCCGCAACCACGAGCACACCAAGGCCCTGATGTACGGCGACCCGCAACTCTGGGCCGACCTGCTTGACCGGCTCGCCGAGATCACCGGTGCCTTCCTCAAGGTCCAGATCGAGGCCGGCGCCTCGGCCGTGCAGCTCTTCGACTCCTGGGTGGGTGCGCTGGCCCCCGCCGACTACCGGCGTTCGGTGCTGCCCGCCTCGGCGAAGGTCTTCGAGGCCGTCGCCCCGTACGGGGTCCCGCGCATCCACTTCGGTGTCGGCACGGGCGAACTCCTCGGGCTGATGGGCGAGGCCGGCGCGGATGTCGTCGGCGTCGACTGGCGGGTTCCGTTGGACGAGGCCGCGCGGCGGGTCGGTCCCGGCAAGGCGCTCCAGGGCAACCTCGACCCCGCGGTGCTGTTCGCGCCGACGACGGTGGTGGAGGAGAAGGCCCAGGAGGTGCTGGACGCGGCCGCCGGCCTGGAGGGCCACGTCTTCAACCTGGGCCACGGTGTGATGCCGTCGATGGACCCGGATGCCCTGACGCGGCTCGTGGAGTACGTGCACGAGCGGACCGAGCGCTGAGCCGAGGGGACCAGGCAGGGGCGCCGCGCACTCAGGCGGTGCCCGCCCGCCGCAGTGCCGTCACCGTCTTGCGGGCCGCCACCAGGACCGGGTCCCAGACCGGTGAGAACGGCGGCGCGTAGCCGAGGTCCAGGGCGGTCATCTGGTCCACGGTCATCCCGGCCGTGAGCGCCACGGCCGCGATGTCCACGCGCTTGGCCGCCCCCTCCCGGCCGACGATCTGCACACCGAGCAGCCGCCCCGTGCGGTACTCCGCGAGCATCTTCACCGTCATGGGCTGAGCCCCCGGGTAGTAGCCCGCCCGGCCCGTCGACTCGATCGTCGCCGTGACGAACCGCAGGCCCACCGAGCGGGCGTCCTTCTCGCGCAGCCCGGTGCGGGCGATCTCCAGATCGCACACCTTGCTCACCGCCGTGCCGACCACCCCCGGGAACGTCCCGTAGCCGCCTGCCACGTTGGACCCGATGACTTGGCCGTGCTTGTTGGCATGGGTGCCCAGCGCGATATGACGGGTGCGGCCCGCCACCAGGTCGAGGACCTCGACGCAGTCGCCGCCCGCCCAGATGGTGTCGTGCCCGACGACCCGCATCGACAGATCGGTGAGCAGCCCGCCGTGCGGGCCCAGCGGAAGACCGACGGCCCGCGCCAGCGTTGTCTCCGGTTCCACACCGATGCCGAGCACCACCACGTCCGCCGGGTAGCAGGTGTCGCCCGTGGCGACCGCGCGGACCCGGCCGTCCGGGCCGGTGCGGATCGCGGTGACCTCGGCCCGGTTGACCGTGGTGATGCCCAGGCCGTCCATCGCGTCGTGGACCAGCCGCCCCATGTCCGGGTCGAGCGTCGCCATCGGCTGCTCGCCGCGGTTGAGCACGGTCACCTCGAAACCGTGCTTCAGCATCGCCTCCGCCATCTCGACGCCGATGTAGCCCGCCCCGACGACGACCGCTCGCCTGCGTCCCGGCGCCACCCGGTCCAGCGACTCCAGCAGGGCCTGCCCGTCGTCCAGCGTCTGCACCCCGTGCACCCCGGGCGCGTCCATGCCGGGGAGCGCCGGACGCACCGGCCGGGCCCCCGTCGCGATCACCAGCTTGTCGAAGCCCGTCCAGTACGTCTCACCGGTCTCCCGGTCCAGGGCCCGCACCCGCTGCCCGGCGACATCGATCTCCGTGACCTCGGTGCGCATCCGCAGTTCGATGTCGCGGGCCCGGTGCTCCTTCGGCGTACGGGCGATGAGGTCGTCCCGCTCCACGACGTCGCCGCTGACCCAGTACGGGATGCCGCAGGCGGAGTACGAGGTGAAATGGCCCCGCTCGAAGGCGACGATGCTCAGCTCGTCGGGGCCCTTGAGCCTGCGGGCCTGGGACGCGGCGGACATGCCCGCCGCGTCACCACCGATGACCACCAGTCGCTCCGCCGTCATGCCTGGTCCCTTCGACACCGAGTCCGAAGGGACCACGCTACGACGCCGGAGGCGTGGACGAGGACCTCGACGGCTCGGGCGACGGCGACGCCGGGGGCGGCGTACGGCGTCCGCGCAGCCGGCCCCGCAGCAGCCGCCCCAGCAGCAGGAGTACGGCGACCGCGGCCAGGAACGGGGCCGCCGCGCCCACCGCCATCGCGAGCCACCGCAGCACCGTGACGAACGCGTGCCAGCCGCCGCCCAGCGCATCCAGGAATCCGGGGCCGTCGTCACCGTCCTCCTTCGCCGTCGCCTCCGGCTCGGAGAGGTCGAGGGTGATCGTGGCCAGCGTGGTGCGGTCCTTCAGCGACGCCTGCTGGGCGAGCAGTGACTCCAACGACGCCTGGCGGCTACTCAGTTCACCTTCCAGCGTGACCACGTCGGCGAGCTTCTCGGCCCGGTCCATCAGCTTGCGCACCCGCGCCACACTCGCCCGCTGGGTGGCGATCCGGCTCTCCACGTCGACCACCTGGTCGGTGACGTCCTTCGCGGACGACGTGCGCGACAGCAGCTTCCCGGCGCCCGCGAGCTCCCGCAGTACCGCGTCGTACTCGGCCTGCGGAACGCGCAATACGATATGTGACATTTCATGTGTGTCGTCGACCCGCTCGGTCTCCTCGGCGGCCACCAGGCCACCCGCGCTCTCCGCGGCCGAGCGGGCGGCAGCGGCGGCCCTCGGCACGCTCTTCACCTCCACGGAGAGCGTGGCGGTACGGATGACATGGCTGCCCGCGGGCAGGGTGCCGGACTTCTTCCGCTCCGCCGGCGAGCCGCCCGCCTCCTGCGGACCCTGCGCCGCCTTGTCGTCGGAGTCCGCGGCGCTCCGCTCGTCCGCAGAGACCGCTCTGTCGCTCTTCGCACTCGAATCGCTCGCGCCGCCGGAGGCGCTGCAGCCGCTCAGCGCGAGGAGGCCGGCCAGGGCTCCGGCGGCCAGGACCGCTCGTGAACGACGAACGGATGTACGGCCGAGTTGCCGGTCGGTCTGCATAACTGCTCTCCCGGGGCGGGTGGTTGATGGTGCCGGTTCGACGTATGCGGGAGGGGTGCGGGTTGCCCGATACCGGTTTCGAAGCGGTCACGTTCGGGACTCGGATGAGGTTTGAGAGAGTGGGGGCATGCAGCGTTCAATCAACCGCGCAGACACAGGCCCGGGTCATGTCGTCGTCATCGGCGGTGGCATCGCCGGTCTCGCCGCCGCCCACCGGCTCCTCGGGGCCGGGCTGCGGGTGACCCTCCTGGAGGCCACCGACCGGCTCGGCGGCAAGCTCATGACCGGTGAGATCGCGGGCGCCCGGGTCGATCTCGGCGCCGAGTCGATGCTCGCCCGGCGCCCGGAAGCGGTCGCTCTGGCACGCGCCGTCGGGCTCGGCGACCGACTCCAGCCACCCGCCACCGCCACCGCGTCGGTCTGGACGCGCGACGCCCTGCGCCCCATGCCCAAGGGCCATGTGATGGGCGTGCCGGGCGACCCGGCGGCGCTCAGCGGAGTGCTCTCCCCGGAGGGCCTCGCCCGCATCGCGCAGGAGCGCGACCTCACCCCGACCGCCGTCGGCGACGATGTCGCGGTCGGCGCGTACGTCGCCGACCGGCTGGGCCGCGAGGTCGTCGACCGGCTCGTGGAGCCGCTGCTCGGCGGCGTGTACGCGGGCGACGCCTACCGGATCTCCATGCGCGCCGCGGTACCGCAGCTCTTCGAGGTGGTGCGCGAGGGCGGCTCGCTGCTCGACGGCGTCCGGCGCATCCAGGAGCGGGCCGCGGCCCGGCAGCAGACCGGACCGGTCTTCCAAGGCATCGACGGCGGTATCGGCACCCTCCCGTACGCGGTCGCCGACGCCGTGCGCGCGGCCGGCGGGGAGATCCTGACCGGCACCCCCGTGCTGGGCCTGACCCGTACCACCGACGGCTGGGACGTCCGCACGGACGCCCGGATGATCACCGCCGACGGCATCGTGCTGGCCGCCCCCGCCTGGTCCGCCGCCACCCTGCTCGCCGCCGAGTCCCCGGCCGCCTCCGCGGAGCTCGCCGGTGTCGAGTACGCGTCCATGGCCCTCGTCACCATGGCGTTCCGCCGCTCCGACGTGGCCACGACCGGCGCACTCGACGGGCGCTCCGGCTTCCTCGTACCGCCGGTCGACGGCCGCACCATCAAGGCGTCCACCTTCTCCACCCACAAGTGGAACTGGGTCGCCGACTCCGCCCCCGACCTGTTCGTCCTGCGCACCTCCGTCGGCCGGTACGGCGAGGAGGACCACCTGCACCGCGAGGACACCGAGCTGGTCGACGTATCGCTGCGCGACCTCGCGGCGGCGACCGGACTGGCCGCCAGGCCCGTGGACACCGAGGTCACCCGGTGGATCGGCGGACTGCCCCAGTACCCCGTGGGACACCTTGCCCGGGTCACCCGGATCCGCGACGAGGTCGCCAAGCTGCCCGGCCTGCGGGTCTGCGGAGCGGTCTACGACGGCGTCGGCATCCCGGCGTGCGTCGCGAGCGCCCATCGGGCCGCGGACGAGATCGCCCGCGACCTCACGGGCGCGTCCGGGGAAGAGATCATCGCCACGTCGACCCTGGTTCAGGGCACACGGAGCGAGGCGGGACAATAGCCGTATGAGTGCGCCTGAGACTGTGAAATCAAGCAAGGGCCCCAACGCGGGTAAGAAGGCCAAGGACCTCAACGAGGTCATCCGCTACACGCTGTGGTCCGTCTTCAAGCTGCGCGATGTCCTGCCCGCGGACCGTGCCGGTTACGCCGACGAGGTCCAGGAGCTGTTCGACCAGCTCGCTGCGAAGGACATCACCGTTCGCGGCACCTACGACCTGTCCGGTGTGCGTGCCGACGCCGACATCATGATCTGGTGGCACGCCGAGACCGCGGACGAGCTGCAGGAGGCGTACAACCTCTTCCGGCGCACCAAGCTGGGCCTGGCACTGGAGCCCGTCTGGTCGAACATGGCGCTGCACCGCCCCGCCGAGTTCAACAAGTCGCACATCCCGGCGTTCCTGGCCGACGAGACGCCGCGCAACTACATCAGCGTCTACCCCTTCGTACGCTCCTATGACTGGTACCTGCTGCCGGACGAGGACCGCCGCCGCATGCTCGCGGACCACGGCAAGATGGCCCGCGGCTACCCCGACGTCCGGGCCAACACCGTCGCCTCCTTCTCGCTCGGCGACTACGAGTGGATCCTCGCCTTCGAGGCCGACGAGCTGCACCGCATCGTCGACCTGATGCGCCACCTGCGGGCCTCCGAGGCACGGATGCACGTCCGTGAGGAGGTCCCGTTCTACACGGGGCGCAGGAAGTCGCTCGCGGACCTGGTGGCCGGGCTCGCGTAGCGAGCGGGCTCCGAC
>NZ_JBHVFF010000354.1:0-7612 GCF_042801895.1 Streptomyces sp. NPDC057543
AGGCACACGGCTCAGGCAGTGTCACCGCCGGGCCGTGACTCAGCGACCGGCGGGACCGCGGGTCGGCATGCCGACGTCGGACTGGCCGGCCGCCTTCTTGATCTCGGCGGCCTCCCGCTGGTCGAGGACTCCCTCCTTCCGCAGCATCGTGACGATCTCCCCGACGTGCGAGACGAACGCGCCGTGGTTCTTCCAGGCCCGGTGATCCTCGATCAGCTCGTTGACCGTGCAGCCGTTGGTCGTGACGCGGTTCGGGACACCGGTGTTGATCGAGCCGGTGAATACGGTGGAGCGGCCGTCCGTTTCAGGACAGTCGGTCGGCGGCTTGCTGTCGACGATGGTGAGGGACAGCGACTGCGGCGTGGACGTGTTGCCGGCCTTGTCGGTGGCCCGGTAGAGCAAGGTGTGGCTCCCGGCTCTGTCAATCGCCACCGGGGCGGAGTACTGCAGGTAGGGGCCACCGTCGAGGGAGTACTCGATCCTGGCCACACCCGATTCCGCGTCCGAGGCCGTCACCGTCACCTTCGCACTGCCGACGTAGTCACCGGAGTCGTTCTTCGTGCCGGAGACGGAGGCCGATACCTGCGGCGGCGTCCTGTCCTCGGGCGGAGCCGCCACGACGGTGAACTCCACCGACTGCGCCGACGAGGTGTTGCCCGCCTTGTCCGTCGCCCGGTAGGACAGCGCGTGCTTGCCGACGCTGTTGACGGCAACCGGAGTTGTGTAGCTCCTGTACGCCCCGCCGTCGAGCGAGTATTCAATTCCGGCCACACCCGACTCCGCGTCGGAAGCAGTCACCGTGACCGTCGCACTCGACACGTAATTCCCGGCGGCATCCTTAGTCCCGGACACCGTCGCTGACGTGTCGGGTGGCGTCGTGTCCTTCGGCGGTTCGGGAGCCACGACAGTGAACTCGACCGATTTCACAGGCGAGGTGTTACCCGCCTTGTCCGTCGCCCGGTAGGACAGCGCGTGCTTGCCCACGACGCTGACATCAACAGGCGCCGTGTAGCTGCGGTAGGCCGCACCATCGAGCGAGTATTCAATTCCCGCCACACCCGACTCCGCGTCGGAAGCGGTCAGTGTCACATTCGCGCTGCCGACGTAGTTCCCCGCGGCGTCCTTCGTCCCGGACACCGTCGCTGACGTGTCCGGCGCAGTGGTGTCGTCGCCGGGCGCGGCAGTGACGATGAGCTCACCCACCATCATCTGGTGGCCCGGCATCGCGCAGAAATAGCGGTAGACGCCGGGTGTGAGGGTGACTTCGGCCGTGTGCCTGCCTCCCTCGGAGTCGAAGGGGCTCGCCAGGATGTTGAGGCTGACATCGTTGTTGTAGTCGGGGTTCGAGACGTCGAACGTGAGGGTGTGCGTCAACCCGGTCGTATTGCCGGTCGCCGCGCTGCTCTCGAACACGATGGTCGCCTTGCCGGCCACCGCGGTGGTGGGGGCTGACGTGTACTTCATGTAGTCGTCGCCGGCCGTCCAGGTGAGCACCTGGGTCGCTGCGGCCTCGTCCGCGCGACTCATCGCCGCGTACGCGGCCGGTGCGGCCAAAGCGAAAGCCGTGAAGACAACGGCCATAAGCGCCATCAGCACCGGATGCGCGCTGAGGCGGTCACGTAGCACGGATCGTGAGGGGGGCGGATCCGTCTGGGCATGGAGCAGTCTTCTGAACACCGCTGCACCTTTCGGGAATTCGCTTGTGCGGCACCGCGCAGGACTCGCGGTCCCGCCGGGTGGAATTTCAGCCGCCGGGATGAGCGCGTTCGAGATGCGTGTACTCCGCTCACCGGACCGGCGCCCTGGACGGAACGGGGCGAGTGCCGCGCTTCACTGGATCGCCCGCGCACGACGACGGCGGGGGCCGCCGTCACTCACGCACAGGCGGCATCCGCCCCTGTCGCTGCGAGGCCGCTGGCACCGCGAACCCGAGGGCGGGGTTCACGCAACCTCTTTCCATGCGGCAACGAGGGGAAGTTAGCGGGTCTTTTGACTATCTGCCAAGACCTATGACCAGGATCCAACCAACTTTGACCTGAGTCTGGAAAAACTGGATGCGTGCCCGCTACGGTGTCCAGGTCCCGAGGCGAATCCCCTTCGCCCAGCCGATCCGATCCCGGCCACAGCCGGCACATCGAGCCCAAGCCGGACCGCTTCCACCTGGGTCCGGCCAAGTCGGACCGTCTCCACCGGAGTTCGGTTCGGCGACCGCCCCGCCCGCCTCGCGGGGCAGCACGCCCGGCGCACCACCGCGTACCGCCGTGACGGGACAGCTGCCGTCGGCGGCGACTCACACCACGACCACGAAACGCCTTCGGGCACCTTCGCGTTTCGAGGATTGGAGAGCGATGACCGACTCAGGCGCAGGCACGAGACGCCTCTTCTCCCGGCGGGCGTTCGCCACCGGCGCGGCCGCCGCGGCGGTCGTACCCACGGTGCTCGGCGCCACCGCCGCCGCCCCGAAGGACAAGCCCGGTCAAGGAAACGGTCAAGGAAACGGCAAGGGCACCGTCCGTGAACTGACCCTGTACATGGAGAACCTGCCGAACGGGGAGATGGGCTACGGCCTGGAGCCCGGTAAGGCGTCGATTCCCGGCCCGCTCATCGAGCTGACCGAGGGCGACACGATGCACATCGAGGTCGTCAACAACCTGAACGTCGCCGCGAGTCTGCACGTGCACGGCGTGGACTACGACGTCGCCAGCGACGGCACCAAGATGAATGACAGCGTTGTCGAGCCGGGCGGCCGGCGAACCTACGTCTGGCGCACCCACGCCCCGGGACCGAATCACGACGGGACCTGGGAGGCCGGCAGCGCCGGCTACTGGCAGTATCACGATCACAACGTCGGGACCGAACACGGCACGGGCGGCCTCAAGAAGGGCCTGTACGGACCCGTGATCGTGCGCCGCAAGGGCGACGTGCTGCCCGACAAGCAGTTCACGGTCGTGTTCAACGACATGACGATCAACAACAAGGCCCACCACGAAGCACCCACCTTCACGGCCGTCCGCGGCGAGCGCGTGGAGTTCATCGTCATCACCCACGGGGATTTCTTCCACACCTTCCATGTGCACGGGCACCGCTGGGTGGACAACCGCACCGGGATCCTGCAGGGTCCGCAGGACGTGAGTGCGGTCATCGACACCAAGACCGTCGGCCCCGGGGACTCCTTCGGGTTCCAGGTGATCGCGGGTGCCCGGGTCGGCGCAGGTGCCTGGATGTACCACTGCCACGTCCAGAGCCATGCAGACATGGGCATGGTCGGGGTCTTCCTCGTGACCGAGGCCGACGGCACGGTCCCCGGCGGCATGCCCCACCACTAGAAAGCAGCGGCGGGGTCCTGATGCGGGCTCCGCCCCCGAAGCCACGCCCATCAGGCCTGCCTGACGGCCTGACGGGCGTGTACCAACCTGCCGCCGGTCGGTCCTCGCCCGCCAGGACCGGAGGCGAACCTGACCTCCCTGCTCCGGCACCCCGTCCTTCCCGGGCAGCGCTACCGCCCGTCGAAAGCCGTCGCGCCCGGCGCATGCCGGGCGGGGGCCCCTGCGGCAGCCCTCGCTCCATCCCCTGATCACTCTTCCGTTTCCGGATCGAGTCAAGGAGCAAACATGGGCAAGAGAGACCGGTTCGCCCTGTCGAGACGAAGCGGATCACCGCCGTCGCGGCCTGCGCGGACATCTGGTCACGCGTGGCCCTGGCGCCGCGCGGTCGTTCTGCTGTCCAGCGCCGCACTGACCGTCGGGCTGTCCACGCTGCCGGCCGTGCAGGCACAGGCGCAGCCACCCGCCGAACGCGTCAGCCAGGACCAGGGCGCCGCCACCGAAACCCAGGTGAACGTCCTGGTCTTCCACGGACCTGCCGCCAAGCAGGACGACCCGGTCAACAAGGCCACAGCGGCGATCGAGAACCTCGGTGAGAAGAACGGGTTCAAGGTCGTCAAGTCCGAGGACGCAAGCGTCTTCAACACCACCGACCTCGCCAAGTACCGAGGTGTGGTGTTCCTGTCGGCCGACGGCGTGACGCTCAACGCCGAGCAGGAAGCCGCCTTCCAGTCGTACATCAACAACGGAGGCGGCTTCGTCGGCGTCCACGACGCCGCCCGGGCCCAGTCCGACTCCTCCTGGTTCACCGGGCTGATCGGCACCCGCCCGGCCCTGGGCCTCCCCGACCCCGAGAAGGTCGTCGAGAGCGCGGTCAACTCGGAGAACCCGCCGAACGAAACCAAGGACAAGCTGTTCGACGGCAAGAACGACACCAAGTGGCTGGCCCATACGCCGACCGGCTGGGTCACCATGAAGCTGGACAAGCCCGCCGCGGTGGTCAATTACGCGTTGACCTCCGCCAACGACTTCACGGGACGGGACCCGAAGGACTGGAAGCTGCAGGGCTCGCAGGACGGCGAGAGCTGGACGACCCTGGACACCCGGACCGGCGAGACCTTCCCGTCGCGGTTCCAGACCAGGCAGTTCCAGTTCACCAACAAGCAGGCCTACCAGCACTACCGGTTGGAGATCACCGCGAACAGCGGTGAGCCGCTGACCCAGCTGGCCGAGCTGCGGCTCTTCAACGCCAATCCGACGCCTCCGCAGGATTCCAAGGTCCAGCAGGCCGTCGTCGACGTGACGGACCGCCAGCACCCGGCCAACAAGGGCCTGCCGCTCAACTGGACCCGCTCGGACCAATGGATCAACTGGGACCCCAACCCGATCGGCAAGGTCCACACCGTGGCCCAGGTCGAGGAGTGGAAGTACAAGCCGGGAATCAGCGCCAACGGCCCGTTCCACCCGATCTCGTGGTGCCGCGACTACGACGGCGGTCGGTCCTTCTACACCGGCATGGGCCGCACCGAGGAGAGCTACACCACCGACACGAAGTTCCAGAGCCACCTCCTCGGCGCCATCCAGTGGACCACCGGCATGGTCCGCGGCGACTGCCAGGCGACCATCGCGTCCAACTACAAGACCGAGCGACTGACCGACCAGAACCAGGCGGGGAAACTCGACCAGATCGGTGAGCCGCACGGCCTCACCATGGCCCCTGACGGCAAGGCCTTCTATATCGGCAAGGCCGCCTGCCCGTCCGGCCCGATCAGCTCCTGGAGCGACCCGAAGGTCGGCCTGGGCTGCGGCACCATCCACCAATGGGACTCCAAGACCAAGAAGGTCAAGCTGCTCACCACACTCGATGTGATGGGCAACCGGGGCAGCGGCGACGAACTGGTCAAGAACGAGGAAGGCCTCGTCGGCATCACCCTCGACCCGAAGTTCGAGAAGAACGGGTGGATCTACATCTACTGGATGCCGCACGAGTCGATCGACCGCGACAAGCGGATCGGCCAGCGGACGGTCTCCCGGCTGACCTACGACTTCGCGACCGAGTCCATCGACCAGGGCACCCGCAAGGACCTGCTGCACTGGGACACCCAGATCCACAGCTGCTGCCACGCCGGCGGCGGCATGTCCTTCGACAAGGACGGCAACCTCTACATCGGCTCCGGTGACAGCAACTCCTCCGGCGGCTCCAGCGGCTACTCCGGGAACAACTGGACCCAGGACTACAAGGGTGTCTCCTTCCAGGACGCCCGCCGCACCGCCGGCAACACCAACGACCTCAACGGCAAGATCATCCGTATCCACCCCGAGGCCGACGGCACCTACACCATCCCCAAGGGCAACCTCTTCGCGCCGGGCACGGCCAAGACTCGCCCCGAGATCTACGTGATGGGTGTGCGCAACATCTCGCGGCTCTCCGTCGACCCGGTGCACAACTGGCTGAACGCCGGCTGGGTCGGTCCGGACGCGGGAGCCTCCAACCCCGAGCTGGGCCCGGCCAAGTACGAGACGGCCACGGTCATCACCTCCGCGGGCAACCAGGGCTGGCCGTACTGCATGGGCAACCGGCAGCCGTACCGTGACCGCAGCAACACCGACGCCAGTGTTCTTACCGGCTGGTACGACTGCGACCACCTGAAGAACGAGTCGCCGCGCAACACCGGCCTGGTGGACATCCCGCCGGCCCGCGACAACATGATCTGGTACTCGCCCCAGGGCGGCGGACCGGTCTTCCCCAAGCGCTCCGACGGCAGCGGCGTCCCGAGCTACGTCGACAGCGAAGCCACCTACACCCAGCCCTACCTCAAGGGCGGCGGCCAGGCCGTCATGTCCGGTCCGACCTACCACCGCTCCCAGGTGGACACCAAGAGCGGTGTCGCCTGGCCGGCGTACTGGGAGGACAAGTGGTTCATCGGTGACGAGTCCAACGCCAACAACCGGGTCGCGGTGACCATCGACCCGGACCACGTCAAGGACCAGGGTGCGCCGGCCTTCGGTGAGGACCTGCGCAGCATCATCGCGCCCGGCAGCGGCGGCACCCAGCTGCAGAGCTGGATGGACGCCAAGTTCGGTCCCGACGGTGCGCTGTACATGCTCGACTACGCGGGCGGATTCTTCAGCCTGCACTCCAACCAGAAGCTCATCCGCATCACCTACGAGGGTGGCCCGGCCACCCCGAAGCCGCAGGACGCCGGAGCACGGGTGGTCACCCAGAGCGAGCCGAAGACCGTGGCGTTCTCCAGCGCCAAGGCCGGCGGTGTGGCCTGGGAGTGGGACTTCGGTGACGGCAGTAAGTCGTCGCACGAGGCCAACCCGACGCACACCTACGCCGACTACGGCACCTACCACGCGAAGCTGAAGGTCACCTACGCCGACGGCGAGCAGGCCACCGCGACGTTCGACGCCACGGCGGGCTGCCCCGCTCCCGACGCCCGTCCGACCGTCAAGCTGCTCGACACCGACACCGGCGTGGCCAACCACCGCGCAGGCGGCGGCTGCACGGTCAACGACCTGATCGACGACGAGGCATCCTGGTCGAACCACGGCGAGTTCGTCAGTCACGTCAATGCCGTCGTCAATGACCTTCGCAAGGAGGACGTCCTCGACAACCGCGAGTCGTCGGCGATCAGCAAGGCAGCGGCTCAGAGCAAGATCGGCAAGGTCGCCGGGTACAAGCCCATCTTCGACGGGACCGCGGCCAGCCTGGCCGACTGGCGGCAGGCGGGCGCCGGGAAGTTCTCACTCCTGCCCGACGGCACCATGCGCAGCTCCGGCGGCATGGGCATGCTGTGGTACGCGAAGCAAGAGCTGAAGGACTTCTCGGTCAGGCTCCAGTTCCGGGACGTGGCTCCGGGTACCAGCAACGCCAACAGCGGGGTCTTCACCCGGTTCCCGGACCCGCGGACGCCGCTGGCCGAACGCCCGGCCGGCAGTTGCGGAACGGTCGGCTCGGCTCGCACCGCCCCCGAGTGGGTCGCGATCTACTGCGGCCAGGAGATCCAGATCTACGACGGGGCCGCGGGCGAGGTCCAGAAGACCGGCTCGGTGTACAACTTCAAGCCGGTCGGCCTGGACAAGGCGGGGGTGACCCCGAAGGGCCAGTGGAACGACTACGAGGTGCGCGCGGTCGGACAGCACTACACGATCATCCGCAACGGCGTGGTGATCAACGAGTTCGACAACACGCCCGGCAAGAACTCGTCCCGTGCCGGTGACCCACCCACGGACCTGCGTCAATTCCTCAGCGGGTACCTGGGACTGCAGAACCACAGCAACAC
>NZ_JBHVFF010000355.1:0-7592 GCF_042801895.1 Streptomyces sp. NPDC057543
GGCGCGGGCCGTCGCCCGTACCCAAACGCTTCTCAAGGGCACCAACGGCATCGGTACGGTCCGCCGAACCGTCCTTCCGGGCGGCCTCCGCGTCGTCACCGAGACCCTGCCCTCCGTCCGCTCCGCCACCTTCGGGATCTGGGCCAACGTCGGATCACGCGACGAGACCCCCACCCTGAACGGCGCGACGCACTACCTCGAACACCTCCTCTTCAAGGGCACCGCCAAGCGCAGCGCCCTCGACATCTCCGCCGCCATCGACGCGGTCGGCGGCGAGATGAACGCCTTCACGGCGAAGGAGTACACCTGCTACTACGCGCGGGTCCTCGACACCGACCTGCCGCTGGCCATCGACGTCGTCTGCGACATGCTGACCGGCTCGCTCATCACCGCCGAGGACGTCGACGCCGAGCGCGGCGTCATCCTCGAAGAGATCGCCATGACCGAGGACGACCCGGGCGACTGCGTGCACGACCTGTTCGCGCACACACTGCTCGGCGACACCCCCCTCGGCCGCCCGGTTCTCGGCACGGTCGACACCATCAACGCGCTCGACCGCGGCCGGATCACCCGCTTCTACAAGAAGCACTACGACCCCACCCACCTGGTCGTCGCCGCCGCAGGCAACATCGACCACGCCACGGTCGTACGCCAGGTCCGCAAGGCATTCGAGCGCGCGGGCGCCCTGTCCCGCACCGACGCCGTCCCGGTCGGCCCGCGCATGGGCTCCCGCACGGTGCGCACCGCCGGCCGCGTCGAGCTGCTGAACCGCCGGACCGAGCAGGCCCATGTCGTCCTCGGCATGCCGGGCCTGGCCCGTACCGACGACCGGCGCTGGGCGCTCGGCGTGCTCAACACCGCCCTCGGCGGCGGCATGAGCTCACGCCTCTTCCAGGAGGTACGGGAGAAGCGCGGTCTCGCCTACAGCGTGTACTCGTACACCTCGGGCTTCGCCGACTGCGGACTCTTCGGCGTGTACGCGGGCTGCCGGCCCGGCCAGGTCCACGACGTCCTCAAGATCTGCCGGGACGAGCTCGACCGGGTAGCGTCCGAAGGACTGAGCGACGAGGAGATCGGCCGCGCCATCGGGCAGCTCTCCGGCTCCACGGTCCTGGGCCTGGAGGACACCGGCGCGCTGATGAACCGCATCGGCAAGAGCGAACTGTGCTGGGGCGACCAGATGTCGGTCGACGACATGCTGGCCCGGATAGCGCAGGTCACCCCCGATGACGTCCGCGCGGTCGCGGGCGAGGTCCTCGGACACCGCCCCTCGCTCTCCGTCATCGGCCCGCTCAAGGACAAGCAGGCCGACCGCCTCGACGAAGCGGTCTCCTAACCCACCCGTAAGGAAGCAGAGCAATGAGCAAGCTGCGTGTGGCCGTTCTCGGCGCCAAGGGCCGTATCGGATCCGAGGCGGTACGAGCCGTCGAGGCCGCCGACGACATGGAGCTGGTGGCCACCCTGGGCCGCGGCGACAAGCTGGAGACCCTCGCGGAGACCGGCGCCCAGGTCGTCGTCGAGCTCACCACCCCCGCGTCGGTGATGGGTAACCTCGACTTCTGCGTCCGGCACGGCATCCACGCCGTCGTCGGTACGACGGGCTGGACCGACGAACGGCTCGCGCAGCTGAACACCTGGCTCTCCGGCTCCCCGGAGACCGGTGTGCTCATCGCGCCGAACTTCTCCATCGGCGCCGTCCTCACGATGAAGTTCGCGGAGCAGGCCGCCCGTTACTTCGAGTCCGTCGAGGTCATCGAGTTCCATCACCCCGACAAGGTCGACGCCCCCTCGGGCACCGCCACCCGCACCGCCCAGCGGATCGCCGACGCCCGGCGCAAGGCCGGCTGCGCCCCGCAGCCGGACGCCACCGCCACGGCCCTGGACGGGGCCCGCGGAGCGGACGTCGACGGGGTGCCCGTCCACGCGATCCGGCTCCGCGGTCTCCTCGCCCACCAGGAAGTGCTGCTCGGCGGCGAGGGGGAGACCCTCACCATCCGCCACGACTCCCTGCACCACAGCAGCTTCATGCCGGGCATCCTGCTCGGCGCACGCCGCGTGGTGACCACTCCCGGCCTGACGTTCGGCCTGGAAAACTTCCTCGACCTGAACTGACTGAGCCCCCGCCATGCGCGCAAAGATCACTTACTTCGTCACCGCTGCCGTCCTGGTCTTCTACTTCGTCCTGGTCGGCAGCCGTGGCGTCCTGCTCATCAAGCACGGCACCCTGCTCACGGTCACCTTCGGGGTCGCGGTGCTGATCCTGCCGGTGATCGGGGTCTGGTTCCTCTGGAAGAACACCCAGTTCGTGGCGCGGGCCAATGCGCTGGCAGCGGAACTCGACGCGGAGGGCGGCCTGCCGGTCGACGAGCTGGTCCGTACCCCGTCCGGCCGCATCGACCGCGCCTCGGCCGACGCCGTGTTCGCACGGCGCCGCGAAGAGACCGAGGACGCCCCGGAGGACTGGCGCTGCTGGTTCCGCCTGGCCGTCGCCTACCAGGACGCCAGGGACACCCCTCGGGCCCGCAAGGCCATGCAACGCGCCATCGCCCTGCACACGAGGCCCGTCCCCGGACGGGTCACACCGGCCGGATCAGGTCCGTCCGGCGACTGACGACGAAACGGTTACCGGGTGGGCCCGGTAACCGTTTCCGTCCTCAGCGCCGCCGATACTCGTCCCCCCACGCCTCGACCGTGTCCGCGGCGCGGTCGAACGCCTCGCCCCGCGCCAGAAAATCCGCGTTGCTGTCGGTGAGCAGGGGCGCAATCGTCCCGCCACCCTGCCGTACGACGATGAGCGCCTGACCCTGAACCGTGCGCGGAAACCCGAGCCACTTCACCGGCTGCTGCACGGTACGGACGGCCGTGACCTGATTCCACGGCACGGTCGTCGTCGTGAAGAAGCCCACCCGCCGCACGCCGCGCCTGCTCACCCAGGCACCGAGCCGCAGCAGTCGCAGGGCACAGGCGATGACCACGAGCGCGAGTCCCAGACACACGGCGGCACCCGACAGTTCCCCGGCGAACGCGATGACCATTCCCGCGAGCAGGATGAACGACGCGAGCAGCAACATGGAGGCCGCAGCCGCGACCCGCCAGGGCCCGGGGCGGTACGGACGCCGCCACTTGTCGTGGTCGTCGAACGGCAGCGCGATGTCCTCAGCGCTCGCGTCAAACGCGCGGTCGGCCGTCAGAAAGGGCAGGGGCACGACTGATCCTCACTCACAAGCACGCTCGATTGCTGTGCCCGGTGAGGCTACCGAGGAGGTCACCGCCCGACCACCCCAGGGGGCCTGTACGGGTCAGTGCCCGTGGGCGGCCTCCGTCTGCTGGGAGTGCGACGGGTCCTGGGCGGGGCTCAGGGCAGGCAGGCCGAGGATCAGCGACCCTACGAGACCTGCGACGACCGTCAGCCCGATGAGAGAACGGCCGGCCAGCTGCGAGACGCTGGTGCGCTCACGCGGGGGCGGGGTGACGTTACTGCGGAATCGGTCGGCCTCGGCTACGAACGAGAACGGGACGGATTCACGCCGGCGGAACATGAGGAAACTCTCCTTGAACCTTGGTACGGATGCTGCTATTGAGTCAGACGCACGACAGACCCGTTCGGTGCCCTGAATCGTCGAATTCGTCGAAGAAATCCCGCCACAACCCTTCCAGCCCTCGTTGTCGGTGGCGGCCCGTAGAGTGGGCGCCGCCCGAGCGACGCAATTGGAAGGACCCCGCCGGTGACCGAGACCCCCGAGCCCGCAAAGCCCAGCTTCCGCAGCGATGTCACCGTTGAGCTGGTGAAACATGCCGCAGGCGACTCCGACGTCCTGTTCGCGGCCCGTGTCTCCACGGCCGGCGAACAGTCCCTGGAGGAGGTCACCAAGGACCCCGAGCGCTCCAAGGGGCTCATCAACTTCCTGATGCGTGACCGGCACGGCAGCCCGTTCGAGCACAACTCGATGACCTTCTTCATCAGCGCCCCGATCTTCGTGTTCCGCGAGTTCATGCGCCACCGCGTCGGCTGGTCGTACAACGAGGAATCGGGCCGCTACAGGGAGCTGGAACCGGTCTTCTATGTCCCGGGGGAGTCCCGCAAGCTCGTCCAGCAGGGGCGGCCCGGCAAGTACGAGTTCGTCGAGGGCACCCAGGCCCAGCAGGAGCTCACCGGCCGCATCATGGAGGACTCGTACCGCCAGGCGTACGAGGCCTACCAGGAGATGCTCGCCGCAGGAGTGGCCCGCGAGGTCGCCCGCGCGGTGCTCCCCGTCGGCCTGTTCTCCTCGATGTACGCCACGTGCAACGCCCGCTCGCTGATGCACTTCCTCGGCCTGCGTACCCAGCACGAGCTGGCCAAGGTGCCCTCGTTCCCGCAGCGGGAGATCGAGATGGTCGGCCAGCAGATGGAGGAGCACTGGGCCCGTCTCATGCCGCTCACCCATGCAGCCTTCAACAAAAACGGACGCGTAGCCCCGTAAGCGGTGTCCGTATTGCGACGTTTCGTGAAGTTCATCTAGGCTGATCAAACGGACCCGGCACTGCTTGAACCCCCGAGCAGGCAGTGCCGGGCTCCTACTGCGTGTCCCCCCGAGGGGGCATTGGGCGCTGAGCAACGAGTAGCGTGTTACCCATGGCTCCGATCTCCACTCCGCAGACCCCCTTCGGGCGGGTCCTCACCGCTATGGTCACGCCCTTCACGGCGGACGGTGCACTCGACCTCGACGGTGCCCAGCGGCTCGCCACCCATCTGGTGGACGCAGGCAATGACGGCCTGATCATCAACGGCACCACCGGCGAGTCCCCGACCACCAGCGACGCGGAGAAAGACCAGCTCGTCAGGGCTGTACTGGAAGCAGTGGGGGACAGGGCCCACGTCGTCGCCGGCATCGGGACCAATGACACCCGGCACAGCATCGAGCTCGCCCGCACGGCCGAGCGATCCGGCGCCCACGGCCTCCTCGCGGTGACGCCCTACTACAACAAGCCGCCGCAGGAAGGCATCTTCCGCCACTTCACAGCCATCGCCGACGCCACCGGGCTGCCGGTGATGCTCTATGACATTCCCGGTCGCAGCGGTGTGCCGATCGACACAGAGACGCTGGTACGGCTCGCCGAGCACCCGCGTATCGTCGCGAACAAGGACGCCAAGGGCGACCTCGGCCGCGCAAGCTGGGCCATCACCCGGTCGGGCCTGGCCTGGTACTCCGGCGACGACATGCTGAACCTGCCGCTCCTCTCGGTCGGCGCCATCGGCTTTGTCTCCGTCGTCGGCCACGTCGTCACCCCCGAGCTGCGCGCCCTCATCGAGGCGTACCTCGGCGGCGACGTCCAGAAGGCCACGGAGATCCACCAGAAGCTGCTGCCGGTCTTCACCGGCATGTTCCGTACCCAGGGCGTGATCACCACCAAGGCCGCACTGGCCCTCCAGGGCCTCCCCGCAGGCCCGCTGCGCCTCCCCCTGGTGGAACTCACCGCACAGGAAACGGCGCAGCTCAAGATCGATCTCGCCGCTGGTGGGGTACAGCTGTAACCACAGACTTCACAACTGAATAAGCGAAGAACAGTCGCAAGAGCGACAACACCAGACAACAGCAAGTGCACGAATGACATGCGCGCCACGTGCCCAAGCGGTACGTGGCGTGTGTGGTAAGGAGAGTCTTTTGAGTCATCCGCATCCCGAACTCGGCACCCCGCCGAAGCTCCCGAAGGGCGGCCTCCGGGTCACCCCGCTCGGCGGCCTCGGTGAAATCGGCCGCAACATGACGGTCTTCGAGTACGGCGGTCGCCTGCTCGTCGTCGACTGCGGGGTTCTCTTCCCGGAGGAGGAGCAGCCCGGAATCGACCTGATTCTGCCGGACTTCACCACGATCCGGGACCGTCTCGACGACATCGAGGGCATCGTCCTCACGCACGGCCACGAGGACCACATCGGTGGTGTCCCGTACCTGCTGCGCCTGAAGCCGGACATCCCCCTCATCGGCTCCAAGCTGACCCTCGCGCTGATCGAGGCGAAGCTCCAGGAGCACCGCATCCGCCCGTACACCCTCGAAGTCGCGGAGGGCCAGCGCGAGCGCATCGGAGTCTTCGACTGCGAGTTCGTCGCGGTCAACCACTCCATCCCGGACGCACTCGCGGTCGCCATCCGCACACCCGCCGGCATGGCTGTCGCGACCGGTGACTTCAAGATGGACCAGCTCCCGCTGGACGGCCGGCTCACCGACCTGCACGCGTTCGCCCGGCTGAGCGAGGAAGGCATCGACCTTCTTCTCTCCGACTCCACCAACGCGGAGGTCCCCGGCTTCGTACCGCCCGAGCGGGACATCTCCAATGTCCTGCGCACGGTCTTCGCCAACGCCCAGAAGCGCATCATCGTGGCGAGCTTCGCCAGCCACGTGCACCGCATCCAGCAGATCCTCGACGCCGCCCACGAGTACGGCCGCCGGGTCGCCTTCGTCGGACGCTCGATGGTCCGCAACATGGGTATCGCCCGTGATCTGGGTTATCTGAAGGTCCCCGCGGGCCTGGTGGTCGACGTCAAGACCCTCGACGACCTGCCGGACGACGAAGTGGTGCTGGTCTGCACGGGATCCCAGGGCGAGCCGATGGCCGCACTGTCCCGTATGGCCAACCGCGACCACCAGATCCGGATCGTCCAGGGCGACACGGTGATCCTGGCGTCGTCCCTGATCCCGGGCAACGAGAACGCGGTCTATCGCGTGATCAACGGCCTGACCCGCTGGGGTGCCAACGTCGTCCACAAGGGCAACGCCAAGGTCCACGTCTCGGGCCACGCCTCGGCCGGCGAGCTGCTGTACTTCTACAACATCTGCAAGCCGAAGAACCTGATGCCGGTCCACGGCGAGTGGCGCCACCTCAGGGCCAACGCCGAACTGGGCGCCCTCACGGGTGTCCCCAAGGACCACATCGTCATCGCCGAGGACGGCGTCGTCGTCGACCTCATCGACGGCAAGGCCAAGATCGTCGGCAAGGTCCAGGCCGGTTACGTGTACGTCGACGGCCTCTCGGTCGGGGACGTCACCGAGACCTCCCTCAAGGACCGCCGGATTCTCGGCGAGGAGGGCATCATCTCCGTCTTCATCGTGGTCGACAGCTCCTCCGGCAAGATCACGGGCGGCCCGGACATCCATGCCCGCGGCTCAGGCATCGACGACTCGGCATTCAGCGCCGTCGTGCCGAAGATCGAGGAAGCGATCAACAGGTCCGCCCAGGACGGTGTGATGGAGCCCCACCAGCTCCAGCAGTTGGTCCGCCGGACAGTGGGCAAGTGGGTCTCCGACACCTACCGCCGACGCCCGATGATCCTTCCGGTCGTCGTCGAGGTCTGACCCCGACAGGTGTGAACTCCGGAGCGGGGCCCCCGATTTGCATCAGGGCGCCCCGCTCCAGTACGTTTACGGCTCCGCCTGACCGGGAACCGCCGCGCGCAGTCGTGCGCAGTGGCCACCCGATGGGGGCGGGAATTCCGACTCAGAACTTCTGATAAAGTCGGATCCGCCGAAAGGCAAGGCCATTCCAAAGGCCGCCAGAATTCAAATTCGAACCGGAAACGGAACGAAAAAGAGTCTGGTAAGGTTGGAACCGCCGGA
>NZ_JBHVFF010000356.1:0-7589 GCF_042801895.1 Streptomyces sp. NPDC057543
CGACCTATACCTGCGCGAAGGCGTCTGATTTCGGCGGTGGGCGACCTGTCCGGCGGCCGTGTGCCGCCAGACAACGGCCGGGGTCGGCGGCTATCTGGGGTGTGACCGAGATACGAGCCAAAGGGGCAACGGGATGATCTTGAAGCCTTGGGGGACCCGTTTCTTGTCCAGGCAGGCTCAGCGGGCGGCCTTCCTCTGCAGGACCCATACGTAGTGCCACTTGCCTTGCGTGCGTTTGGGTTTGATGTCGGCGAACGCCTGGATGGTCGGCCACAGGCCGGTTGCGCCGGCCGCGAGCGTTGCGGTGGTGGCGAGCGCCCCTTGGAGGGCTTCGGGGCGGACCGCGGCAAGGACTGCGCTCGTCGTACCCAGCATGGCACCGGAGCGGCTGAGGGCCCGGGACCGGGTCGCCCTGATCATCTCGGCGGCAGCCGCGTTCAGCTCGTCACGGATGGCGAGCGCGACTCGTTCCAGGGCCACCTGGGAGTCAACGGCTTCCAACGCGTCATCAAGTTCGAGAAGCCGGGAGCGCATGAAGTCGCGGAACTGGGTGTAGGAGTCGAACTCCTCGCGGGTGATCTGCGCGAAGTCGCTGAGGGTGAGCGTGTCGATGAAGGGTAGATCGATCTCCAGGATCGGCCGGATTACCCGGCTGGCGAGGGGCTTGGCTCTCGATAGATCTACGCCCCTGCCGTGCTCGAACACGAAGTCAATGGACTGGTCACTGAACGAAGGGAGCGGACCGGGAGGCCTATCCCCGTAGTGCGTCGAACTCCTTCCAGCGCTTCCCTCTGTGAAGACTGGCCCGTACCAGACCAGCCCGCTGCGCAGCAGAGGCTCAGCGTCCAGGAGCCACTGACCCAACTCGGCAAGATTCTTGGTCTTCATCCCGTAGGTCCATGTGATCTGCTCGGCATGGGTCTCGGTCGAATCTCCCCTGCCATTCCCGAATAGCTGTATCCGGTCTCCCCGAGTTCGTGCACCGCTCCGATGCCGTGTTCGGACAACAGCATGGTGTCTGCGACCAGGGCAACCCTCTTGGTGACATGCGTGAAGCTGCCCATCTGTGAGGACAGCCCGACGTAGTACGGGGAGGTCGAGGTGTTCTTCGCGCTCAGGAGACGCGTGTAGTTGGACTTGAGGTGGCGGCCGTACTTGCGGGCGACGTCCTCGACTGACGCCCCCTCCTGCTCCAAGAGCGAGTCATAGAACTCGTTCATTCGGGCCGCTACGCCCCGGTTCTGTACTCGCTGGTCCTGCCACGCTCGCCATCTACGTCGCAACATCCACACAGCATGATGGGCCGCCGAACATCCCGTCCAGCAGCCGACATTCCCAACCCTGCAGAGCGGACTGTGCCGCGCAGGCAGCCCAGTGAGCACCACGGCCGCGCGGGTCCGACGGACCGAACGGGAGCGGGCCAAACTCTCGGGACTTCAAGATCATCCCGTTGCCCCTTTGGCCCGTATATCGGTCACACCCCTGGAGGAGCCGTGGCCCCGAAGACAACCGTGCTCGGGGCCACGGCTACTGCTGCGGTACGACTGCGCCGCGAGGGGGGTCAGTCGGGCAGGGGAACGCGGATGACTGGGTCGAAGGGGTGCTGGTTGAAGCCGGTGCGCAGGTTGCGGCAGCCCTGTGCCGTGCACATGAAGAACGCTTCGACGTTCTTCATGCCGGTGCGGTTCTTGAGCCAGCCCTTCTCCGTGGGGGTGAGGGGGCGGTGATTTTCATCGGTCTCGCAGGTGTAGCAGTACATCGTGTGGGGTTGCACGACACCTCCTGAAACTGGCGGATAGGCCGACTAGGAGCCTATGAAGGCGAGTTGGTCGGCGTCAGTACGTAACTGGCCGTCTCCAGGCTGCCGAATCCGGGCGTCCGTCGGTGGGGGACATTCCCGGCCGCAGCCGTTGCGGCGGCGCGCTACTGAACTTGATCGGGTGTTGTCGGGCATACAGCTCATCGTGCTCCGCATGCCTTGCGCGATGATGTGATCGTGTTCCCAGGCGATCGGAATCCGCTTCGTTGCACGGCGCCGGGACCGCTAGGGTCAGGCGGGTGAGTGATCCTCAGCCAGTCGTATGGCTACTTACCGGCATGCCCGGCTCAGGTAAGACCACCTTCGCGAAGGCGTTGGCACGAGGCGGTGTCGTCCGTCTGTCAGTGGATGAACAAATGACAGCCTGGCATGGACGGATCGGCAAGGACCACGCCGAGTACGAACACCTCGCGCTTCAGGCTCCCGTGATCGAGGACGTTCGGCGACAGCTCGTCGCACTCCTACGGGAAGGCCGTTCGGTAGTGCTGGATCACGGCCTGGGCACCCGTGCGGTCAGGGACGACTACAAGCAGCTGGTCACGGAGTATGGCGCCAGGTGGCGGCTCGTCCACTTCCAAACTGATCACGATGAGTTGTTGCGGAGACTGGCCAAGCGGAACAACGAACAGGAGCATGGCGTGATTTCGCCAGAGACGCTGGCCTGGATCGCCGAGCACTCTGAAGCCCCTGCGGGTGAGGGTGAAGAGCCCCCGGCACTTCCAACCTCAGCCTGACAAAGATCCCGGGCTGAGAAGGCTGCCGGCCACACAGGTCCATCCCGGTCGATAGCCAGGCCAGATCAGGTGTCCAGCGCCAGGTCGGCGCCGGCAAGGCATCCGTCGATGAGGTGCGGCCGGTAGGGGATCTTCCTGAGGCTGCGCTTCACGGCGGTGGCGAGCTGGTCGAGGTTCGCGGCGGCAAGGTTGCCGATGGTCCGTTTCACCAGTGACCAGATGCCTTCCTGCGGGTTGAGGTCGGGTGCGTAGGAGGGGAAGTGGAAGACGGTCAGCCAGTCCTCGTTCGCGGCGATGAAGTCCTTCATCTGCGGCATGAGGTGGGTGCGCAGGTTGTCCCAGACCAGGACGATGGGGCCTTTGAGCTGGTTGTGGGCCCGCACGATGAGGTCGCGATAGTCCTGCCAGGTGAAGCCCTTGGGCTCGCCTTTGCGGCCCCGGTGGACGCGGAAGCTGTAGATCAGCCGCGACCGCTCTCCGGAACGGAAGCAGGTCATTCCCGCCATCGAGACCCGCCCGGAGCCCCGGCCCCGGACGCGGACGACGGGCGTCTGGCCGATGCGGCCCCAGGACCTTGCGCGTGGCGGTTTCAGCGACTGGCTGGCCTCGTCCTCGAAGACGATCCAGGCTCCGCGGGCCGCCGCCGTGCTTTTACCTGTGGCCACACCTCCTTCTTCCACAACTCCACTGCCTCGTCGTCACGTTCGATCGCCCGCCGAGCCGGCTGCTGCCAGGACCAGCCATGGCGTTTGAGTAGCCGCCACGTCCCCTCCACTGTGTAGCTGATGTGGAACAACCGTCCGATCAACGTCTTCACCCGGGCCAACGTCCACTGCTGGTCCGCCCAGCCATGGGCGAGTGGACCACGCTCCAACTCCCGCTCCAGCCTGGCCATCTGGCAACTCGACAGCCTCGGACGCCCAGGCGAGCCCTTCGACCGGACTCCCTCCCGGCCCCGCTCCCGCCACTGCCGACGCCAGCGCTCCACCGACCGTTCGCTCACCCGAAGCGCGACCGCGATCTCCCTGTTCTTCGCGCCGCCCTCGAAGAGACCGACTGCCTCCAGCCGAACCCGCTCCCTAGCAGCCCTCTTCACGTCGTTCAAGCCGCCGCCCTGCGCGTATCTCACAAACCACAATTACCGACCAGGCCCACGCACTGTCAGGCAAATGCCCCGACATCACTCAATCAAGTTCAGTATCTAGCTTGTTTGAACATTTATTGCCAGCGGAAATGCTGGCCATTTAGCCAGCGTCATGGAACTCATGAGACCGTCCATGCATGCGCGCACGGGATAGACGGAGCGGCTGAGGCGGCGCGCTATCTAGCTAGACTGCGCGCTACAAAGCGGGGCGGCGTCCAGGTCCCTTCGCGCCGTACCCGGCTCACTCCTGATCAGTGCGAAGGACCTTGCGAAGGACCTTGCCCAAGGTCCTTCGGGCCGCTGACCTGCAATTTCGAAGGACCCGAAGGACCCGAAGGGCTTTTTCAGGGGCAGAGCTCTTAATACGAGGCACGTCTGTGACCTGCATATACGCCGATTCAGAGTCATCTTCATGTGCGTTACCCCCTCTAAGGTCCTTCGGGTCCTTCGAAGGTCCTACGAACCGCAGGTCAGAGCGGGTGCAGGCCCTTCGCACCGGGCCAGTTCCGGAGGGCGGTTGGTGCTACCGCGTGTCCCGACCCGCCTTTGAGTGAGAACGAGTTCTGCGAACCGCAACGGCGCTTCGCCTCCGCGGGCCGTCGCGTTTGATCTTGCTCGGGCAAAGGACCGTTTATGCGAGTCGCTTGGTGCCGGGGGCTGCGGCTTGGTCGTGGAGCAGTTGCAGTACGCGCCGCAGGTCGGGGCGCTTGCTGGTTCCTGCACGGCTGACGGTGAAGATGGACCGGGAGATGGGGTGGAGCAAGGGGTGGAGGCTGAGGAACTCGGTGGTGTCGGGTAGTGCCATGCGAGGGATGAGGGCGGTACCCGCTCCTGCGGCGACCAGGGCCGCCAGCACGGCGAAGTCGCTGCTCCGGGTCCTGATGTCCGGGACGAAGCCGGCCGAGCCGCAGGCGCGTTGGATCATCTCGTAGCAGGAGGTCTCCGGTCCTGGGGTGAGCCAGGGCAGGTCTGCCGCGCGGGACAGGTCCACCGGCTGGCCGGGCTGCAGCCCCAGCTCGCCGGCCTGGCGGGGATGCAGGGCGAGCAGCACCGGTTCCTCCATGAGGAGGACCTGCTCGTAGGCGGCGGGGAAGCTGCGTGGCAGCACGGTGTAGCTGTGGACCAGGGCGAGGTCGGTGGAACGCTTGTGCAGTTCGTCGAGGGCTTGGTCGGGTTCCTGCACAGACAGTCGCAGCGACAGTTCCGGGGCGGGATCGCTCTCGGCAAGTCGTTGCCACAGGGGCGCGATGAGGGTGCGGGCGGCGGAGGCGAAGGCGGTGATCCGCACGATGCCGCGCCGGCCGCTTTGCAGGGCGGCCAGGCCTGACTCGGCTGCCGCGAGTTCCGCAAGGATGATCTCGGCATGAGCCACCAGCAGTTCCCCGGCCGCGGTCAGCCGCAGTGTGCGTCCCTGTTTCTCCACCACCGGTGTGCCGGCCTCCTTCTGCAGGGCGGCAAGGTGCTGGGAGACCGCTGGTGGAGTCAGGTGGAGAGCCTCGGCGGTGGCCGCGACGGTCCCGTACGCGGCGAGGTGTTGGAGGATGCGCAGGCGGCGTACATCGAGCACGGTCTACTCCTTGATCGGGCCGGGGCCGGCGACGGGTTCCGCGATGCGGTGCGGACCGCGGCGGGTGTTCTCGCCGCGTGTGGTGACGGGCTGGTCGACCGCCGGGCGGCCGGGGGCACCTGCTCGCTCTCCGCGGTGGCGCTGTACCGGGGTGCGCCGGTTGATCGTGATCACTCCCGCGACGCCGACCGCTCCGCCGACCAGCTCGACGAAGTGGGGCACCTCGCCCAGCCAGACGAAGGAGATGACCAGGGCCACCGGCGGGACCAGGTACAGGGCGGCGGTGGAGGCGGCGAGCGGCAGTCGGGCGACGGCATACGCCCAGATGACGAAGCCGAGCGCGGAGGGGAGCAGGCCCAGGTAGAGCGCGGAGGCCAAGGCGCCGGCCGGTGCATGCAGGGTTGCGTGCCAGGTGGCGGGGGCCAGCGGCAGAGCGAAGACCGTGCCTGCGACCATCGCGTAGGTGGCGACCTCCAGGCCGGTGTAGTGACGCAGCAGGGGCTTGGTGGCGACGTGGTACACCCCTTGGACCACGGCGGCGGCCAGGACGATGAGGGCGGAGACGGTGAACCCGCCGGTGCCCTTGGCCAGGCTGACGATGGCCGCGCCGGCGATCGCGACGACGCTGCCGAGGACGATGTTGCGGCTCACCCGCTCTTTGAGGAACAGGCTTCCCAGCAGCACGCTGAAGGCGGGGACGATCGCGATCAACAGGCTCGCCGTACCGGCCGCCACGTTTACCTCGCCCCAGTTGAGCAGGAGCTGGTAGGCGGTGATGCCGGTCGCCCCGCACAAGGCGACCATGGGCAGATCGCGGGACCGGGGCAAGCGGACCTTCGCGAACGGCGCCACCAGCAGCAGGGCAACGGCAGCGATCACGATCCGTAGGAACGACAGAGCCTGCACCCCCAGGCCGTCGACCCCAACCCGGATGGCGGGAAAGGCTGAGGCCCATAGGACGACGGTGCCGGTCAGGGCGAGGAAGCGAGAAGAAATGAGGCGTGGCTGCACAGGGTCCAGCATCCCCGCCCGGAACGAAAAGTTCCATTTAGTCTTTGAAGCAGAAACCATTAGTCGTGCTTATCTGGGGTGCCAGGCTTACTGCTCCTCATCGCCGTCCTCGGGCGCGTCCGGGTCGCGGAAGGGGCGCGGGCCCTGGCCGGGGCCACTGGCGGTGAAGGTCGGCCTTGGGGACCAATAGAACAGCCAGTAACGCTAAGCACTTGATCTTGCTGCGTTCGCCTACAGCTCGAACGTCAGCTGCCCGCTGATTTCGAGCGCGGTACGACGGACCTGGGTCCGGGGCGGGCGTGGGGGGGGTTCACGGTCGTAGTGGAGATCTCTGGTCAGTCGGCGGGTGCCGGTCGCGGTTCTCGGGTCGGATCGGCACGTGGTCACCGCTCCGTGACTTCGAGCTGATGGGGGACCGTGCCGGCGCGCAGTTCGCGGAGGTCGGGGATGTGGTTGTAGAGGGTGCCCGGGGAGACGCCGAGGTGCTTGGCGATCGAGGTGATGGAGCGGCCGGGGTCGGGCAGGAGGTCGCGGGCGGCGCGGATGACTTCTTCGGCGGCGACGGTGGGGCGTCCGCCGACCCAGCCGCGGGCGCGAGCGGCGGCCAGGCCCTCGCGGGTTCCCTGGACGATGAGTTCGCGGATGAACTCCGCCAGGGCGGCGAAGACGTGGAAGACGAGTCGGCCGCCGGGGGTGGTGGTGTCGAGGTTCTCGTGGAGCGAGGTGAAGCCGATGCCGCGCTCCCAACCCCAACTTCCTGTTCTTCGTCGTCGAGGTACCGCCGTCGGCCGCCGGCTCAGGCAGCTAGCCAATCGCGGATCACGAGCGAAGCCAGAATCCTGCCCCAGTAGTGTGGCTTCGCATGACCGACACCGAGATCGAGATCACCGCAGACCTGGTCCGCGACCTGCTGCAGGAACAGCATCCAGACCTTGCAGGGCTGGCCATCCGCGAGGTGGCGGGCGGCTGGGGCAACCAGATGTGGCGCCTCGGGGACGAGTTGGCCGTGCGCATGCAGCGCATGGACCCCACCCCGGAGCTCCAGCTCAAGGAGCGGCGGTGGCTCCCCGTGCTGGCCCCGCGCCTGCCGCTCCCGGTGCCGACCCCGGTGCGGTTCGGCGAACCGTCCGAGCGCTTCCCCAAGCACTGGACCGTGATGACGTGGGTTCCCGGCGAGCCGCTGGACCACGGCTCGATCAACCGCGGCGCCCACGCGGCCGACACCCTGGCGGGCTTCCTCCGGGCGCTCCACGTGGAGGCGCCCGCCGAGGCGCCGATCAGCTCGGACTTCGGCGCTCACCCCAAGAAGTGCAC
>NZ_JBHVFF010000357.1:0-7543 GCF_042801895.1 Streptomyces sp. NPDC057543
GGCCCCGTCACGATTCCGGCCGTTCCCGCTAGTCGACTTCGGCGACCGCCTGCGCGAACTGCGCCGAATACAGCCGGGCGTACGCCCCCTCGGCAGCCAACAGCTCGTCGTGCGTTCCCTGTTCGACGATCGAGCCGTTCTCCATCACCAGGATGACGTCGGCATCCCGGATGGTGGAGAGCCGGTGCGCGATCACGAAGCTCGTACGGCCGTGCGCCAGGCGCGCCATAGCCTTCTGGATCAGCACCTCGGTACGGGTGTCGACGGAGCTGGTCGCCTCGTCGAGCACCAGGATCACCGGGTCGGACAGGAACGCCCGCGCGATGGTGATCAGCTGCTTCTCGCCCGCGCTGACGCCGGAGCCCTCGTCGTCGATCACCGTGTCGTAACCGTCCGGCAGGGTGCGGACGAAGCGGTCGGCGTGGGCGGCCCTCGCGGCCTCCTCGATCTCTTCCCGGGTGACCTCGCGCGAAGCGCCGTACGCGATGTTCTCCGCTATCGACCCGCCGAACAGCCAGGTGTCCTGGAGGACCATGCCGATTCCCGACCGCAGGTCGTCGCGCGACATCTTCGCCACGTCGACCCCGTCGAGGGTGATCCGTCCGCCCGTCACCTCGTAGAACCGCATCAGGAGATTGACGAGCGTGGTCTTGCCCGCGCCGGTCGGGCCGACGATCGCGACCGTGTGGCCCGGCTCGACGTTCAGCGAGAGGTCCTCGATGAGCGGCTTCTCCGGGTCGTAACGGAACGAGACCTTCTCCAGCGAGACGCTGCCCCGCAGCTCCTTCGGTCGCTCGCTCGTGCCGGGCGCGGGGTCGGCGCCCTGCTCCTCGGCGTCCAGCAGCTCGAAGATGCGCTCGGCCGACGCGACACCCGACTGCACCAGGTTCGCCATCGAGGCGACCTGGGTCAGCGGCATCGAGAACTGCCGCGAGTACTGGATGAACGCCTGCACGTCACCGATCGACAGCGAACCCGAAGCGACCCGCAGACCACCGACGACGGCGATCAGCACATAGTTCAGGTTGGAGACGAACATCATCAGCGGCTGCATGATCCCGCTGTTGAACTGCGCTTTGAAGCCCGCCTCGTACAGTGCCTCGTTCTGCTCGGCGAAGTCCCGTGCGGACTCCTCCTGCCGCCCGAAGACCTTCACCAGGGTGTGCCCGGTGTACATCTCCTCGATGTGGGCGTTGAGCTTGCCCGTCACCTTCCACTGCTGCACGAACTGCGGCTGCGACCGCTTGCCGACCTTCGCGGCCACGACGACCGACAGCGGCACCGTCACCAGTGCGACCAGCGCCAGCAGCGGCGAGACCCAGAACATCATGACCAGCACGCCGATGATGGTGAGCAGGGAGTTGATGAGCTGCCCCATCGTCTGCTGCATCGTCTGGGAGATGTTGTCGATGTCGTTCGTCGCCCGGCTGAGCACTTCGCCGCGCTTGGCCTGGTCGAAGTACGACAGCGGCAGCCGCGACAGCTTCGTCTGGATGTCCTCACGCAGCTGGAACACGACCCGGTTGATGATCCGGATCGACAGCCGGGTGGCCACCAGCATGAGCAGCCCGGCACCGACATATACCGCCAGCGCCGCCAGCAGCACGTCGCCCACCGCGCCGAAGTCGATGCCGTGACCGGGGACGAAGTCCACCCCGGAAAGCATGTCGGCGAGGCCGCTGTTGGCCTTGCGCAGGCCCTCCACGGCCTGCTCCTTCGTCGTGCCGTCGGGCATCTGCCGGCCGACGACCCCGGCGAACACCAGGTCGGTCGCCCTGCCGAGGATCTTCGGCCCGACCACCGACAGCCCGACGCTCAGCACGCAGGCCGCCAGCATCACGTACAGCGAGGCCTTCTCCGAAGCGAAGCGCTTCAGCAACCGTTTCGAGGACCCCTTGAAGTCCATGGACCGGTCGGTCGGCGCCCCGCCCGCCATCATGCGTCCGCCAGGACCGGCCATTACGCGGCCTCCGCTTCCGTCAGCTGGGAGAGCACGATCTCCCGGTACGTTTCATTGCCGTCCATCAGTTCGTGATGGGTACCGGAGCCGACGACCCGGCCCTCGTCCAGTACCAGGATCCGGTCGGCGTCGCGGATGGTGGACACCCGCTGCGCCACGATCACCACGGTCGCCTCGGCCGTCTCCTGCGCGAGTGCCCCGCGCAGCGCGGCGTCGGTCGCGTAGTCGAGCGCGGAGAACGAGTCGTCGAAGAGGTAGATCTCCGGCCGCTGCACCAGCGTCCTGGCGATCGCCAGCCGCTGCCGCTGTCCGCCGGAGACATTGGTGCCGCCCTGCGCGATCGGCGCGTTCAGGCCGTGCTCCAGCGCCTCGACGAACTCCTTGGCCTGCGCGACCTCCAGCGCGTGCCAGAGCTCCTCGTCGGTGGCGTCCGGGTTCCCGTACCGCAGATTCGTCGCGACCGTCCCGGAGAACAGGTACGGCTTCTGCGGCACGAGGCTCACGGTCTTCGCCAGCAGCGTCGGCTCCAGCGTCCGTACGTCCGTGCCGTCGACCAGCACCTGGCCGTCCGTCACGTCGAACAGCCGCGGTACGAGCCCGAGCAGCGTCGATTTCCCGCTGCCCGTCGATCCGATGATCGCGGTGGTCTCGCCGGGGCGGGCCACCAGATCCACCGACCGCAGCACCGGCTCCTCGGCGCCCGGGTAGCGGAAGTCCGCCCCGCGGACCTCCAGATGACCGTGGGCGCGCAACTCGCGCACCGGCTTGACGGGTGGAATCACGCTCGACTCGGTCTCCAGGACCTCCTGGATGCGTTCGGCACAGACCTCGGCGCGCGGCACCATCATGAACATGAAGGTGGCCATCATCACCGACATGACGATCTGCATCAGATAGGCGAGGAACGCGGTCAGCGCGCCGATCTCCATGCCGCCGCTGTCGATGCGGTGGGCACCGAACCAGACCACGGCGATCGAGGACACGTTCACGACCGTCATCACGGTCGGGAACATCAGTGCCATCAGCCGGCCCGTGGACAGCGCCACATCGGTCAGCTCGTTGTTGGCACCGCGGAAGCGCTCCTCCTCGTAACGGTCGCGGACGAAGGCGCGGATGACGCGGTTGCCGGTGATCTGCTCACGCAGCACCCGGTTCACTGTGTCGACCCGCTCCTGCATGGTGCGGAACAGCGGCCGCATCCGCTTGACGATCAGGCTCACCGCGATGCCGAGCACCGGCACCACCGCGAGCAGCACCGCCGACAGCGGGACGTCCTGGCCGAGCGCCATGATGATGCCGCCGACGCACATGATCGGCGCCGAAACCATCAGGGTGAACGTCATCAGCACCAGCATCTGGACCTGCTGGACGTCATTGGTCGTACGCGTGATCAGCGACGGCGCGCCGAACCGCCCGACCTCACGTGCGGAGAACGACTGCACCCGGTCGAAGATCGACGCCCGGACGTCACGGCCGAGGGCGGACGCGGTGCGGGCGCCGTAGAAGACGGCCCCCATGTTGCAGACCACCTGGCCGATGCTGACGGCGATCATGATGCCGCCGAACTCCAGGATGTAGCCCGTGTCCCCCTTGACGACACCGTTGTCGATGATGTCGGCGTTCAGGGTGGGCAGGTACAGGCTGGCGCAGGTCTGCAGGAGTTGGAGAAGGACCAGCAGCAGGATGGGTTTCTTGTACGGACCGAGATAGGCCCGCAGGAGTTTTATGAGCACGCGTGTCTCTCGGAGTCGGCAGAGGTCGGGAGTCGACCCATTTTCCGGTACCCCCGAGGGCGACCGCGAACGATTTTCTTCAAGACCAGGTCAAAAAAAAGACCGAGTACACATGCGGAAGATCGATTTCGACAGGTGTACCCGGTCATGTCACGCAGGGTGTGCGCCTCAGGGCGCGGAGTCGAACGCCCCCGGATGGATCTGGTCCCGCGTCGCCACGTACTGCTGGCGGACCGCCTGCCCGACCGCCAGCTCCTCGCCCGGCTCCAGCACCTGCGCCGCGGCGCCCTGCCAGGCCGGGGGAGTGAGCGGATCCGCCGTCCCCTGTGAGACCCCAAGCGCCCAGGCAGCCTGCCGGGCCGCGCCCAGCGCGGCGTACTCGGCGGGCTGCGGCACGACCACCTGCGTACCGAACAGCGCGGGCGCGAGCCCCTGCACGGCGGGCAGTTCGGCCGCCGCGCCCAGCAGGAACACCCGCCGCACCTCGACCCCGCGGCCGCGCAGCACATCGAGCGCGTCGGCCAGCGAGCACAGCATCCCCTCGAACGCCGCCCGGGCCAGATGCTCCGGCTTCATCGACTCGCGCCGCAGCCCGCACAGCGTCCCCGCCGTGTGCGGCAGATGCGGGGTGCGCTCGCCCTCCAGATACGGCAGGAGTACGAGTCCGGAGGCGCCCGGCGTCGACTTCAGCGCCAGCGCGGACAGCTCCTCCAGCCCCTCCGTGCCCAGCATCTCGGCGGTCCCGCGCAACGCGCGTACCGCGTTCGACGTGTACACCACCGGCAGATGCATGCCCGTCGCGTCGGCGAACGAGGTGATCATCCCTCTGGGATCCGACAGCGCCTCGTGGTGCACCGCCATGACCGAACCCGACGCGCCCAGCGACACCACCGCGTCGCCGACCCCGACCCCCAGCCCGAACGCCGCCGCCATCGTCTCGCCGGTCCCCGCGGAGATCAGCAGCCCCTCGGGCGTCGTCCCGGCCGTGTCGGAGGGGCCGAGCACCTCGGGCAACGCGGCCTGGTGCCCCAGCGCGAGCTCCACCAGATCGGGCCGGTAGGAACCGCTGCCCGCCGACCAGTAGCCGGTGCCGGACGCCGCGCCCCGGTCGGTGGTCCGCCGGGACGGACGCCCCAGCAGCTGCCACACCAGCCAGTCGTGCGGCTGCAGCACCGAGGCCACGCGCCGGGCCGCCTCCGGCTCCGTCCGGGCCAGCCAGCGCAGTTTCGACACCGGCTGCGCGGCCTGCGGCACCGCCCCGACCGCCTCGGCCCAGGCCTGCCGCCCACCGAGCCCCTCGACCAGATCGGCCGCGGCGACCTGCGCACGCTTGTCATTGCCGAGCAGCGCCGGACGTACGAGATTGCCCTGGTGGTCCAGCGGCACCAGGCCGTGCTGCTGCGCGGAGACCCCGATGGCCTGCACACCTTCGAGCAGCCCGCCGTCGGCGGCCTCACCGAGTGAGAGCAGCCACGCCTGCGGGTCGACCTCGGTGGCCTTCGCCTCGACGGGGTGTGCGGCGTATCCCCGGCGCAGCACGGCACCGGTGTCCGTATCGCAGACGACGATGTGCGTGAACGCGGAAGAACTGTCCAAGCCGGCGACTATGCCCATGCCCAAGATTCTGCCGCACAGCCGGAGCGTTTCCGTACCGGTGGTGCGGCAGCGGGCGGCCGGCCCGTCCGGCTACGTGTTGGTGGTGCCCCAGTCGTCCTCGCCGTTCTGGCCGTTCCATCTGCGGTCCCGCAGCGAGCGCACCCGGTCGGCCACCGAGGCGGGCACCTTCTCGCCGACCTTCTCGCCGACCGCGTGACAGGCCTTGTCGGCCAGATCGCGGCCGCTGCGCGCCGCGGACTCGGCGGTATTGCGCACGGCCGGATTCTGGGCGAACTGACGTGCGGACTTCTTCATCTGCTCGTAGCGCTCGCGCCCGGCCCGCGTGCCGATCACGTATCCGAGGGCCAGTCCGGCGATGAACGTGAGCCGGTACCGCATGGCTGCCACCCTTCCTTGCTCAGTGCGACGTGTGCTGCCCGCCTACCCGCGGGCACCCGAGATCACCCCGGGCGATACCGATTGGCGAAGCACCCCCCTGCTTGCGCTAATGTATGTGTCGCAGCGAACGCCCGCCGCCCGGCAGCAGCCAGGTAGGTGGAGTCCGGTGCAAACGCAGCAATCCCCTGTAGCTCAATTGGCAGAGCAGCCGGCTGTTAACCGGCAGGTTACTGGTTCGAGTCCAGTCGGGGGAGCGCGATCCCCTGTAGCTCAATTGGCAGAGCATTCGGCTGTTAACCGGAGGGTTACTGGTTCGAGTCCAGTCGGGGGAGCGGTACGAAAGAGGGCCCTACGGGGTCCTTTTTCGCGTGCCCGCGGCCCTCCGGCACAGGGGTGCGCGACGTGGTGCGTGTGGGGTTCGGGTAAATCTTTCGCGTCCGCTTCGCACCGTCCGGAACCGGGCAGGGCGCGGCACGGTCTTCATGGTCATGTGTGGCCGACCATCCGCAGCGAGAGATCGTATGACCGGCTATGCTGCGGCAGACGGCGCGCACACTTGTACGCGCCACGCCGATAAGGGGCGGTAGCTCAGCCGGTTAGAGCAGCGGACTCATAATCCGTCGGCCGTGGGTTCGAGTCCCACCCGCCCCACCAATCTTTCACAGGCAGGAACGTTTCTACCTGCCGCAACGCCGGTGTCGGTCGATCGGCGTCCGGCGTCCCTCATGAGAAGGGACGCCGCATCCCCCTCGGAGCCCCATGCGGTCCCTGTCCCGCATGGGTGCCTGGGTGTCCGAGGCGGGTCAGTAGATCAACGAGCTGCAACGCGCCCGTGGTTTCGATGGCGCCGAAGTCCGGTGAGATCGCTTCGCTGATCCGCCGTCGGCACCCCCACCGCCCTCGTCGGCCCGGCCGGGGTTCGCGTATGCGCGCGTCGGCGAGGAGGTCTTCCGTTGCGAGCCCGGTCAGGGGTACCTGTTGCTGTCCGGAGGTTACTCGCCGGAGCCGGTCGGCGCCGCGAGCCTTGACCTATTCTGTCGAAGGGAGGGCAATGGCATCGGTTCCGTTCGGGACGTCCTCACCGTCGCGGAGTATCCCCCGAGGCCGCGGTACTTGAGGGAATCCTGTTGTCGGCCGGGCTGCCGGTCGTACGGCACGGTCATGTGGCGCACACGACCCGGGCGGAGCCGCGCAGGATCCCCCCACTCGACGAAGGGATGTACCCCGTGGAACTGGCCCGGACCGTGGCCCGCCTCGACCGGTGGCTGGAGGAGCACGCCCCGGGCGACTTCCGGCAACTCGCCGCGCCCGCCGACCCCAGGCTGATCGCTGCTGCGACAGGGAACCGATTCGAGCTGCATCCGGACGTCCGGTCCTGGCTGGCCCTGCACGACGGTTCGGCCCTCGACCGCGCCTCTGCCGCGGGTGCCTTCGTGCCCACCGACTTCCCTCTCCTGGGTGCGGTCGGCATGTGCGACGGGCTGCGGGACATGGAGCAGGAGGTCGCCCGGGCCCTGGAGGAGGACGAGGCCGAGTTCGTCGTCGGTGTGATGGCGGACGTGCGCTGGCTGCCGGTGGCGTTGAACCACACCGGCGGCCAACTCGTGGTCGACCACCGGGAGGGCCCCGGTTTCGGCGCCGTCCTGGAGCTGGACCCGTCCATCGGCCTGGAAGGAGTGAAGCGTTGGGACAGTTTGTCCCACCTTTTCGACTCGGTCCTGGACGCCCTGGTCCACGGCGCTCCGGTCGCCACAGCCACTGGCCGGAAGATCGTCCCGCGCATCGAGAACACCGGGACTCCGCTGCCTCACGTCGTCTGGGACATCCACTACGGCTGAGCCGGCCCGGGCATGCC
>NZ_JBHVFF010000358.1:0-7522 GCF_042801895.1 Streptomyces sp. NPDC057543
GCCAGCGGCCCCTAAGGCACCGACCGCTCCCCCGCCGACGACTCCGGCGACCGCTCCCCCGGTCGCCGTCAGGAAGCGTCTGCGGCTGTGTCCGTCGTGCCCCTGAGACTGCTGTGCGTGTTCTGCTGTCATGAGCACCGGAGAGTAGGGAGAGGCTCCGGAAGCCGGAAGCCCTATTTCCTGTCACCCACAGCATCCTCACAAACACAAGGAGACAGCGATGCCGAGCGTGTTCGCGTAAGGGCGGCCCGTCGCCTCGTCTCCGCAGCTCGCACCCGAGGCGCGGCGCGGGTCGGCGGGCTGTACCTATTCGAGTTCCGATCCGAATCCGACGTGCGATGCACGCCTGCCCCTGCCCGGCCGGCCACGACGTTCAGGCCCGGCCGCTCCCCAGCAGCCTCGACCTCCCGCTCGATCACCAGCGTCCGACCCGCCCTGCGGTCCCGGCGGTCCACGCGGTGCAACGTCGACAACGACGGGACCTCACCCCCATCACCTCCATCGGCCAGCCGGCGCCGCAGCTCGGCGACATTCCCGCCCTCCCGGCCCAGCAGCGCCCACGCCATATCCGACACCGCGTAGCCCTGGCGGACCCCGGCCTGTGCCTGGCCCGTCGCCTTGGCCCGCTCCAGCCAGCGCCACACCGTACGCACCGACACACCCGACACCTCAGCGACCGCCCGCACGTGCTGGGACGTCAATTCCCCGGCCTGATGTCGCTCCAGAAGACGCCGCACCACCAACGCTCTGGGCGGCCGGGCCGGGCGCCTCAGTCCGGTTCCTGTGTCCCGCTTCATCCCCCGATCAAACCCGGCACACCACCACCGACCGCATCAGAACTCTCGAACCTGAGACAGCATCACCTGCCATGAGATAAAGCCCCACGACAGCGATCCCCCACCCAGATCTCTCGCCCTATGACAGTGACAACCCCACCACCGACATCCCACTGACCAGCACTGAAAGACCACAGGCCCACACCAGCACTACTGACTCTCACTACCACCGACACCAAACCGAGAGATCGCAGCTGTCCCCGCTCAAGCACAAGAATCTGAACTGCCTGGGCCGCTACAACTTCACCGCTTCCCAGCCCGTCGATGGCCTGCGGCCCCTGCGCGACCCGGCCGTCGACCTCGACGATGACGACGGAGAGGAGGAGTGAGCCGGGTGCCTTCCGCACCCGCAGCGACACCGAGGACCTCGGCGCAGGGGGGCGCAGGGGTGCGCTGGTGAGGCTGGGGCCTCACCGCCGGATTCGGGTCCGGCCCTCCATGGAATGCGGAACAGGAATCAAGCCAGGAGCGAGCCAAGCGTGTGTCCCGTAGATCAAGGTCAGGTCGGCGGTGCCCTGGTGGATACGTTCTCGCTTGCGTCTGCCGACACACTGCGGGATAGGCCGGATCGCTTGCTGAGGAGCGTCAACGCGGTGATCAAGGCGAGAGCGGCGAAGACGCCGGCTGCCCCAAACGCGGCATGCTGCCCGGTGGTGAGTGCGAGCGGTGTCGGACCACCGATCGCGGACGCGCGGGCGGCAGCGACGCTGGTGCAGATGGCAGTGCCGAGGGCGGTGCCGACGGCGAAGGAGGTGTCGGCGAGGCCGGCGGCCAGGCCTGAGTCCTTTTCGGTGACGCCGGTCAGCGCGGCGATCTGTGCGCATACCGTGACGGCGCCCATTCCCGCCCCGAACAAGAACAGGGCCGCCGACAGAAGACTCATCGGGCCACCGGCCGGTATGCGGGTGAGCAGCAGGCAGCCACAACCGAGCAGGACGGTCCCGGCGGCAGCTACCCGCCCCAGGCTGAGCCTGGGCACGATCCGTTGGCTCAGCAGGGCGCCTGCGGCCGCGGTGACGGTCATCATCGCGGCCGCCAGCCCGAACTGCGCCGCTGGCCAGCCGAGCACCTGCTGCACGAAAGAGGTGAGGGTGACGAGCATGCCGTCGACGGTCATGCCGGCGATGAGCAGGAGGAGGTTGCCGCCGATCAGCATGCGCGAGCGCAGCGACTGAAAGGAAACGAGGGGGGCCACCGATCGCTTCTCGATCAGGATGAACATCCAGACCAGCACGGCCACGGCGGCCAGTAGCCCGATGCTCTGTCCATTCGCCCACCCGGATGTCGGCACCCGGGTGATCACGTATACGAGCAGAACGAGTGCCGGGGCGATGGTCAGCGCACCAGGGATATCGAAGGAACGGGAGCGTGCTCGGTCCCGGCTTTCGCGCAGCATGGCGGGGGCGAGCACCAGCACGAGGGTCCCGACCGGGACGTTGACCCAGAACACCCACTGCCAGCCGAAGATATCGGTGATGATGCCGCCCAGTAGTAGACCGGCGGTGGCGCCGAACCCGCCGAGGCCGCCCCAGATACCGAGCGCCTTGTTCCGCTCGATCCCTTCGGGGAAAGTGTTCATGACCATCGACAACGCGGCCGGAGCGATGATCGCGGCCGAGACGCCCTGCACCGCCCGGGCGGCCACCAGGGCCTGGATGGATGGAGCGAGCCCGCACGCCAGCGAGGCCACGACCCGCAGCACCATCCCGGCGATGAACACACGCCGACGGCCCAGCAGATCCGCAGCGCGGCCGCATAACAACAGCAGCCCGCTGAAGGCCAGCGCGTAAGCCGTCACGGTCCATTGGATGGCAGGACCGTGCAGGCGAAGGTGGCCTTCGATCGCGGGCAGAGCGGCGAGCAGGCTGGTGCCGTCCAGAATCGTCATGAAGAACGCCGTGCCCAGCAGCGCCAGCACCCGCCAACGGCGAGTCTGCGAAAGGTTGCTCGTGGTCATCACTGTTGCTCGATGCTTCGCAGCAGTTCGGCGGCGAGCGCGTCAAGCCACTTGCCGGTGCCCTGCTCCCGCCAGCTTGGTTCTTCGCGGCCGTCGAGGAAGGTGCTCTGCTCGGTGAGTAGCAGCCGGGTGCCACCACCCTCAGGGTGGAACTCCACCGTCGTCAGCGACACTGTCGCAAGGTCTTGCCCCTCGGACAGAGTGGAGGTGTAGACGATCCGCTCGTCCTGGACGATGTCGCGGTACCAGGACTCGAAAGTCAGCACCGGCCCACCGCCGGAGCGGCCGCGGTTGACCTCCCGCCCACCGACGCGGAATTCAAGCTCGTGCTCGGCGTCGGGGCCGGCGAACCAGCGGGCCTTCGCTTCGGGGGCGGCCCACGCGGCGAACACTGTGGCCGGTGAGGCCGCGTAGAGGCGTTCGAGGGTGAACGTGGCATGCGTGACCACGTGATCGGTCATTGTGCGCTCCCTTGATCTGGGCTGTCGCATTCGGTCAGGTAGTCGCCGAGGCGATCGAGGCGGTGTTCCCAGACAGTGCGCTGCGCAGCGATCCAGTCCTCGGCCATTCGCAGCACACCCGGCTCGATGTGGCAGGTGCGTACCCTTCCGGCTTTCTCAGACCGGACCAGTCCGCACGCCTCCAGTACCTGTAGGTGCTGCATCACCGCTGGCAGCGACATGGCCAGCGGCCGGGCCAGCTCACTGACCGAGGCAGGCCCGCGGATCAACCGCTCAACGATGTCCCGGCGAGTCGCGTCCGCCAGCGCTTGGAACACTCGGTCCAACGAACCAGCTTGGTTAAGCATGCGCCTAACTATTCGATGCCGCCAGCGAATAGTCAAGCATTTGGTTAACTTTTCTTCCGTCGGGGGTGCGCCGTTCGCTCGCATACGTCTCGGGTGAGCAATAGTCGCTGGGTTCCCGGCCTCGCCCACGGTCGACCGGCGTTCTTGAGAGTGCCTGTACCAGGACCTGTTACCTCGTCCGGGTGACCTGAGCCAGTTCTGACCCAGCCTCGCCCTGAGTGCGCGAGCCTCATTGCAGTCGGGATTCCTTCAGTCTGGGTGAAGTCGAGGAGGCGTGGGTTGGCTCTGGCCGTCGTACGCGACCTGCGCGAGTACCGGGCCCCGGCGGGCGAGGAGGAACTCGCCCAGTTCGAGACCGATGTACTGGCGGGGTTCGTACTCGCACGGGCGTCGGCTGGGCTGGTCGACAGCACCATCCGCAACGACACCAACCACCTGGACCTGATTCGGGACTGGTTCGGCCGCCCGCTGTAGGAGATGCAGCCGCCTGACGCCGACGTCTACTTCGGCAAGGTGCTCCGCGACGCCAAGCCCTCGACCCGGACCGGCCGGGCGGGGGCGCTGGCGGTGTTCTTCCAGTTCCTTGAGCTACGGCACAAGGTCGAACTGCACAGCCTCACCGGCCGTGTGGTCGAGTGTCCGCTGGACGAGATGAACCGGCCGCGGGCCTCGGTGGAACCGCAGCTGCGCGTCCCGCCCAGCGAGGTGGAGATCGAGGAGCTGTTCGCCGGATGGCGCGAGGAACTCATCTCCTGTCGCAAGTTCGGCCCGGCCGCCCGCAACTACGCGGTCGCCCGGCTGGCAGCCGATGTGGGGTTACGGATCAACGAGGCACGGATGCTCGACCTGGACGATGTCCGGTGGGAGCTGGGCCGGTTCGGCAAGCTCAACGTCCGCCATGGCAAGGGATCCCGGCGACGGGGACCGAAGCCGCGGCTGGTGCCACTGATCAATGGCGCCGACCGCAACCTGCGGTGGTTCATCGAGGACGTCTGGGGCCCCTTCGACGCCGACCACACCCGGCCCGGTGCCCCGCTGTTCCCCTCCGAGCGTAAGAATCGGGACGGCTCCTGCTCACGAGCGACCGCCGATGTCTACCGCAGGGCGCTGGCCGACGCCGCCACCCAGCACCTCCCGACCTGGGCCGGGAAACTCACCCCGCACGTCCTGCGGCACTTCTGCGCGTCCCAGCTCTACCTCGCCGGCATGACCCTGTTCGCCATCCAGGAACTACTCGGACATACCTGGACCGGCACCACGGCCCGGTACATCCACGTCCACGGCACCCACGTCGAAGACGCCTGGGTCACCGGACAACAGCGCGCCACCGACCGATGGAAAGGACTGGCCCGGTGACGAATGTCCCACCAGTGGACAATCGTTTCAGTCCCGTACGGATCCTCGGCCAATTCAGGGGCGACCAGCAGCCCCTCGGAGATCACCCTGTCCGTCCGCTGCACGTACCCCTCAGCCGACAACTTCCACGCCTGCGTGGCCCCCATGGACAGGCCCCATGCCGCCACTTCCGGGTCACCGCTCCAGTTCACCCGGACCTCCACCCCCTCCTGGCGCGCGAGAGCATCGATGTCCGCGCGCACCTCGGACGGCACCCGGGCGATCAGTTCGACGTCACCGAGCCGCACCAACGGTCCGCTCATCGCATCGATCGCCACAGCGACCAGGAGCATTCCCGGCCCGTGCACCGCGGTCACACCCACGTCGCCGTACCTCTCCCAGGACGATCCACTCCGGGCAACCTGCGAGCCACTGTTGGCCACTCCTCCCAAGGCCGCCTTGACCTCGTCGGGACACATGCCGAACCGCAGCGGCCCCACCCCCACAGCGGATCCAGCACCCACTGCGCCCGCTCCCCCGGCTTTCTCTCCCACCAGGCCACGACAACCCCCACCATCAACTCGCACGCCCCGGCACACTTGCCGGTGATCTCGTGCGTCACCCGAAGCAGCCCCTCTGACATCGGGCCGCCGCCGACGACCTCACCGACGGCACGGCAACGTTTGTAATGGTCGGCCCTCCTACGAAGCGTGTTGCAGGGCTGGATACGCGCAGAGCGATCTACAGCCCCAGGTGGGGAATATGAGCAGGTCTGGAGAGCACCGTGAGCGGGGGTGGCGATCTTCAAAGAGCGTCAACAGCGGCGACGAACCCACCGCTCTTTCGAGCACATTCGCAGAAGGCGCCGTGGGTTCCCGGTGAAAGTCCCTCAGTCACGCTGAACTCACGGCGGACGTGCCGGTAAGAACCGTGTCACCAGCCGCAAACGGCGGTGATCAGCCCTCTGGCCCGGCGGGTCGGGGCAGTTCCGCCGTGTTGGTCGACGTTGGACAACGACGCCCGTCCCCGCCGGCCCATCACCACAGAAGTTGAGCCAGAACCCGAGAACGGGCGGCACCCGGCCGGTGGCCGTCCCTGGTACTGATGCCGGCCTTCTTGGCTCGCTCGGGGACATTGGTGCCGTGTTGGAGTGTTGGAGCCGAGAGTGTTCTTTAAGTGGTCGCCCGGCGGATCCAGCTAGTCGGAATCCTCGCTCTGAACGGCGCGGAATCGTCAGATCCGCCACTGCCGGACCACCCAGACGCTGGGACAGACTGCCGGGTATGACTGAGACCACGCCGCCCACAGACCAGCCCCCTCCCGATCAGGAGCAGTGGCTGACGCCAGGGGTGCGCGGTATCGGTTCGGCGAGTCTCCTCGCCGATGTCGGCCATGAGATCCCCACCGCGCTGCTGCCGTCCCTGCTGACATCCACCCTCGGTGCTCCCGCCGCTGCTCTAGGAGCGATCGAGGGGATCTCCGACGCCCTGGCGGGCGCCGCCCGGTTCGGCGGCGGCGTGCTCGCCGACGACCCAGCCCGCCGCCGGAAGGTAGCGGTCGGCGGATACGCAACGACCGCAGTCCTCGGTGCCGCGACCGCCGGAGCCACCGCGGTGTGGCAGGTCGGCGTACTGCGAGCGGCCGCCTGGACCGCCCGCGGCCTGCGGGTTCCGGCCCGTAACGCGCTGCTGGCGGACATCGTGCCGGCGAAGGCGTACGGGCGGGCGTACGGGTTCGAACGGATGATGGACAACCTCGGCGCGATCTTCGGACCGCTCCTCGCTCTCGGCCTCGTTGCCTGGGTGGGAGTCCAGTGGGCGATCGGCCTTTCTGTCATCCCCGGGCTGCTGGCCGCTGCAGCGATCGTCTACGCGATCCGGCACACCCCGGGCCCGGCCAGCCGGGAGAAGGTGCCGCTGAAGATTCGTATCCGGCCGGTGCTGAAGGGCGATCTCGGCAGGCTGCTGGGCGCGGTCGCCGCGTTCGAGGTCGGCAACGTCGCCGCGACCCTGCTGATCCTGCGGGCTTCGGACCTGCTGGCGCCCGAGCACGGCACGAAGACCGCGACGACCATCGCACTCGGCCTCTACACCGCATACAACGTCGCCGCCGCCCTCGCCTCGGTCCCGGCCGGGCGACTGTCCGACCGGCTCGGGGCCCGTGGCCCGGTACTCGTGCTGGCCGCAGGCGTGGCGGCGTTCGCCGTGGCGTACGGGATGTTCGCCGTGACCGGCGCCGTCATCACCGTCCTCGCGGTGCCCTTCGTGCTGGCCGGCGTGGGAATCGGCGCGGTGGAGACCGCCCAGCACTCCGCGGTCGCCGCGCTCGCGCCGAAGGACCTGCGCGGCTCCGCCTTCGGGATGCTCGCCACCGTCCAGTCGCTGGGCAACCTCGCCGCCTCCACCGTCGCCGGTGTCTTGTGGACCGTCGTCTCTCCGACGGCCGCCTTCACCTACCTCGCGGCCTGGATGGTCCTCGCCCTGGCCGGCCTGCTGGTCGCCGCCCGGCGCCCGAGGCACTGACCCGCCCCCTGGGACAGCCCACAGGCCCCGGCGGTAATCGTCGGGGCCTGCGGCGTAAGAGTAC
>NZ_JBHVFF010000359.1:0-7479 GCF_042801895.1 Streptomyces sp. NPDC057543
GCCTCTGACCAGCGAGAATTAGGATTACTGACGTCCTTTTCCCGCCACCGCCGGAGGCACTTTCCAGGTGAAGAAGCGTATCGGGTCCTATCCGCGTGTCCCTGTCGAGGGCGGCGGTCGCCGGGTGGTTTCGCAGGCCGGTGCGGTACTGCTGGTCGAGACGGTCCGCAAGACGGGCCTGGATGCCGCGATATCGCAGGCGCTGGCGCCGTGGCGGACAGCCCGGGCGGTGCACGATCCGGGCAAGATCCTGCTGGATGTGGCGCTCGCCGTCGCGCTGGGCGGGGACTGCCTGGCTGATGTGGGCATGCTGCGGGCCGAGCCAGCCGTGTTCGGGCCGGTGGCCTCCGACCCCACGGTTTCCCGGCTGATCAGCATGCTGGCGGCGGGCGGGCGACGGATCCTGGCCGCACTACGCACCGCCCGTGCTGAAGTACGCGAACACGTATGGCGGTTGGCCGGTGAAGCAGCGCCGGATGCGGGTGGGCAGGTGATCGTGGACATCGACGGTGTCCTCGTCCTGACGCACTCCGAGAAGCAGGACGCCGCCGCGACCTGGAAGAAGACGTTCGGGCACCACCCGCTGATGGGGTTCGTCGACCACGGCCGCGGCGGGTCCGGCGAACCGGTCGTGGGCATGCTGCGGCCCGGCAACGCAGGCTCCAACACCGCCGCAGACCACATCGAGGCCACCAAGCTGGCCCTGGCCCAGCTGCCCAAGCGATTGCGGCGCGGCCGGCAGACGCTGATCCGCACCGACTCCGGCGGCGGCACCCACGAGTTCGTCGCCTGGCTCGCCCAGCGTGGAAGGTGGCTGTCGTACTCGGTCGGCATGACCATCACCGACGCCATCCACCAGGCCGTCCTGAAGATCCCGGCCTCGGCCTGGACACCGGCCGTCGAACCCGACGGCGACATCCGCGACGGCGCCTGGGTCGCCGAACTCGCCGGCGACTGCCTGACCGGCTGGCCCAACGGGCTGCGGCTGATCGTGCGCAAGGAAGGGCCACACCCCGGCGCCCAACTGCGCTTCACCGACGCCGACGGCATGCGGCTGACCTGCTTCGCCACCAACACGGCCGACGGGGCGATCGCCCCCCTTGAACTGCGCCAGCGGCAGCGGGCCCGGGCCGAGAACCGCATCCGCGCCGCCAACGCCACTGGCCTGCGCAACCTACCCCTCCACGGCGCCGCGCAGAACCAGATCTGGCTGGAGATCGTCCAGATCGCCCTGGACCTGCTCGCCTGGATGCCTCTGCTCGCCCTGACCGGCGCCGCCCGGCTCTGGGAGCCCCGCCGTCTGCGGCTTCGGCTGTTCTCCACCGCAGCCCAGCTCGTCACTACAGGCCGCCGCCGCATCCTCCGCCTCGCCAGGCACTGGCCCTGGACCCACGTGATCACCAACGCGTTCACACGCCTGCACGCCCTGCCGAACCCCGGCTGACCAGCAACAACGCCCCACCCGACGAGCACCCAACTACTTCCGGAGCCGTGGAACCTGGCGCCCACCCGACGCGACAGCCGGGCCGTCACCATACCCACCGGCGGAAACACCCAGCCCGGACAAGCAGAAACGGCCCGCCAGCCGAGCTGACGGACCGCCATGCAAGATCGAGGTTAGCACTAGGTGTGCGGCATCGACTCCCTCAAGGGAGCTCATCCTCACCGTGGGAGGCATTCCCGACAGAGATGTCTCCGGTACATCACCGTCACGGGTCGTCCAAGCGGAACGGTGAAATGCGACGATGACGGGATACTCGAAAACCGCGTCAGTGAAATCCACCGTCGCGTAGCGCAACTTCAACTTAGCCGTGGACATCCACTGAGTGCGCCGACACCATACGGTTCGTGCTGATGGTCACAGGGTGGTGGAAGACCGCCCCTGTCAGACCAAGCATTCCCCCGCACACGACCGACCCGAGGCCCGACGTGCCCTCGAAGACCGCGTCGAAGAGGTAGGCGTCGTTGCTGAAGGTTGCCAGTCCAAACCGGGCGGGGCCGCTGAACCTTGCGCCCCAGAAGCTGGCCCGGCTGAAGCTGGAAGCACTGAAGGTCGCGCCGTCGCCGAAAACCGTCCTATCGAACCCGGCATACTTTGCGAATCTTACTTCGGCGAAGTCGGCTTCTCGATTGAATGCGACGTCCTTGAATCCGGCGTTGCCGCGGAACTATGCCCAGTGAAACCGTGCGGCGCCGTTGAACTTCGCTCTGTCAAAGTCAGCATCGCCTTCGAATGCGGCAGAATCAAAGTCGGCGTCATCACTGAAGTCCGCGTCGCTGAACCGTGCAGCGCCGAAGGAAGCTCGCCTTCCATCGCGTACTGCAGCTAGGAGTGCGGTGAGAAGTGCTCCGGTGAGGCGTGTGCCGCGATGGTCTACGTCGCTACCGGGCTGGAGGTCTCCCAAGTACGCCTGGCGCTTCGCTTGGTCCAAGTGGGCCAGGCAGCGGCTGTAGGGGGCCACGATGCGGCCGCGGCACCCGTCAGTGGACGCATCGTGAAGTCCGCAGGACGGCCAGGACGGAACAGACGGACGAGCAGCCAAAGTAGTCACATCCGTAGGACTACGAGACTCCCCACGTGGTTGCGGTACGCAGCGCGGCGCCCGGGAGCGACCCAACCAATGACCATCAGGTTCGCGGGCCCGGACGAACCCGGGCCCGTCCGAGTACCGTTATGGCCGTACCACCCCTCGGTTCGGCTACGAGCCCCCTTCAGAAAATGCGAACCCACGGGCTTTTCCCATGGCCCGGTGGCAGTCCAGGACCGCACGGCAGTCCCCCGCGGCCCGGTGGCCGCCCTGCAGCGGCTGCCACCGGTTGTTCCCGTGGTACTCGCTCCAGTCCCCGACCCAGTCGCTGTAAGAGATCATCACGTCCTCGACGTCCAGCGCCTCCAGCCAGGCCGCCGCCTGCCTGCTCGCTGCGGCGCCCGCCTCCCCGTCGGGCTCGACGTCGGCGTAGTGCAGCGTCAGTTCGTGCCTCAGCACGCCGACGTCGTACCACTTGTTGTAGATCAGAACCCGCTTCCCGCTGAGCAGGGCAGCAAGCCGAGCGAGGACGTCGGAGAACTGAGACGCGCCAGGCCGCCGTGCAGTAAACGACGTCGTTTAAAGCACCGCAAGCGCCTCGCTGCGGCTGATAACAAGCCCTTCGTGCGACGGCCGCCGCACGGCAAAAGACCAGGTCAGGCAGCGACAAGAAGAGGCGACTACGCGGCGGTGCGCTGGCGTTCGGCGTCCACCGCGCGCCGCAGCTGCTCCAGCTTGAGGGGCAGCAGCTGGCGCAGCCCGTCGTACCGCAGCCGGCCGACCCGGTACGAGGTCACCAGCCCGTTCTCCTCCAGAGGCATCCCGAGCGGCCGGATCACCGTCCGTCCTTCGTCGTCGAGGACACCGTCGTGGTTCATCCAGAGCGACCCACAGCCGCGAGGTGCCGTGCGCCCGCTGCACCAGGTCCTTCCGCACGGGCAGCCAGCGCTCCAGCGCGGCCCGGGTCAGCGCCGAGGTCTCGACCCACTCTCCCTCGATGGCGCCGCCGCCCTGGGGGCGCCGCTCGGCGTACACCGCGACGTTGTCCTCGCCCAGGTCCGTGGTGCGCAGGTCGGCCAGCTCCCCGCTGCGCGCCGCGGTGTCCAGCTCCAGCGCGAGTAGGGTCGTCAGCCGGGTCTGCGCCGGGGACATGGCGCCGCCGAGGTACCGGTCGAGCTGGCGGGCCAGGACGGAGAGAGTGGCCGCCTCCGGGGCGGGCTGCAGCGGGATCTCCCCGCCGCCCAGGTGCAGCGCGGGCATCTCCAGCGCCGCGCGCAGCAGGTCGATGCACGTGCGGCGGATCTCGTTGGTCGCCTTCGAGGTGGGCGGGAAGCCGCCCGCGACCCGTCGGTGCCGCAGCGCCCCGGACTCTGCGAGCCGTACGTAGGGGCGGAGCGCCTCTTCCTCCAGGAGCCGCCGCAGGCTGCGCCGGGCCGGGACCGGCAGCGCGCCGCTGCTCAGTGCCCGCTCCAGTTCCCCGCGCACCATGTCCAGCTGACGCCGACGAGCCGCGCCGGCGCCCAGGCCGCCGAGGAGCTGGTCGAGCGCGCGGACCGAGGGAAAAGTCGACGTCTGCACGCCGCGATTGTTGCGCACGGTCGGCCTGACCGCAGGACGCCGATGCATGGCCGTCATTCGGTCCTCCCCTCTGCTGGCTGCCGGGGCGGCTCACGCCGCAGCCTGTACATGCGCTCGCGGTGGCGGAGCAAGTCCCGCAGCACGTCTCGCCGGTGCTCGGACTTTTGCGGGAGCAGCGCGGGGAGGTAGGCGATTGCTGCGCACAGCACGGAGCACAGGAGGACCCACCAGGGGGCCCCGGCGTAGGCGACGCCGACGGCCGAGGTGCCACCGATCACACCGGTCGCCGGGAGCGGCAACCGGGGAGCGCGCCGTCGGGTCTCCTCTGTCACCAGGGTTGTAGGCATGACACTTCCTTGCTGTGGGCGTGACGGGGGCACGTGCGGATGAACGGAACGGTCGAACCCTGGGGCGCGGAGGGGTTAGCCCCGCAAGCCCTGGTCTGTCCGGGGGCGCCGCCCGGACAGAGAGGAGAATGCACCGCGGTTCGTACCGATGCGAGATCTCGCGAATTTCGGCAGTGGCCCGCTGACGTGCGCCCAGCATCTACCGCTTGTGGCGCCCATTCACGCCTTCTGACCTGCGAGTTTGTGAGCCCACGCCCTTGAATGGGCCGTGTGGTTCCGCTACGGTGCGATTTCGCGGGCGCTTGACTCGGGCCGATGGCCGCGCCGCCGCCGACCAGCCCGCTGCCCCGCGCGGGCAGGCGGAGACGCTGCCATCTCATCGCGCGTTCATCGCGGGCGGTCGGCCCCCGCGCCCGTACTCGATCCGGGCGCCGGGCAGGTTTGCGGGGAAGGCTTCCAGCGGACCCTCAGCGCCCGCCCATTCTGTGGGAGTCGGAGCGGCCCGGCGGTGCGCCCGGTGTCCGGCCGATGCTGCTGCCGCCGGGCCACTCCCCTACCGCTGGCGGGCTTCGGTGTTCTCCCGGATCGCCGCCGCGACGTCCAGCAGCGCGTACGCGATGGCCGCCAGCCCCTCACCGATGGCGGGAGTTTGCTCCTCTTCCGCCCGCCAGCTCTTCGCGCCCTCCGCTGCACCGTCCGCCCGGCTTCCGTAGATGCTCTCCTCCACGGCTGGCCCTCCCTTCCTGCCGGTCCCTCCGGCAGCCCCTGCCCCCTCCCCCTCCCCGCCCGCGGCGAACCGCCGAGGGCGGGGCCGTTGAATCACCGCAGCCCATATTGATCCGCAACGGTTCGGGTTCTGAGTCGCGTTGGACGTGACCCGCGCGCGTGACCAGACTGGGCCGGTGACGACTTCACCATCCTCCTCTTCGGACCTTCGAGCGGTGCTGTTTGACTCGGGCGGCGTGCTCATGCGGCCCATCGGCGGCCGGTGGAATCCGCGCGCGGATTTCGAGGAGAACATTCTGGCGCACGATCCCTCGATCACACCCGACCGCTTCGCCGACGCCATAGCCTCCGGTGATCGGTTCATGGCTGACTCTCCCGGCACGCCCGACTACGACGGCTACCACCGTGTGCTGCTCGGCCGTCTCGGGCTTCAGCCGACGCCCGAACTCCTCGCTCAGCTACGCCGTGACGTGCATCCCTCGGTGGTGCTCGAACTGTTCCCGGATGTCCTCGACACTCTCGCCGAGCTGAAGCGGCGCGGTGTGCGGCTGGCCGTGGTGTCGGACGCCTGGCCGAACCTGCCTGATCTGCACGAGGGGCTGGGCATCCGCGACTACTTCGAGGTGTACGCGATCTCCGCGGTGCTCGGCTGTGAGAAGCCCGACCCGCGCATGTACCACCACGCGAGCACCGGGCTCGGTCTCAAGCCGTCCGAGTGTCTGTTCGTCGACGACTTCCCGGCCCTCGTCTCCGCGGCGATGGTGCTGGGATACGAGGGTCGGGCGCTGTGCCGGACGGCGGCGACGGAGCAAGTCCCATCCATCACGCCCCTGACCGAACTCCTGGAACTCTTCTGACCGTACGACGGTGACGGTCCGTATTTCCTGAAAGTACGGGGCCAGGTCCACGATGGCGTCCCCTCGACCGCGTCGAGGTCCATCACCAGAAGGTCGCGGCCTTCCACGCTCAGCAACCTCGTTTAGTTGATGGCCAGTTGGTTTGGGCGTCGGTGGTTGCGGTGGACGTAAGTTCCGGTCGCCAGCCACTGCGGGTTGCCCCGGGGGCTGCGGGCGTGGAGTTGGACGTCTTCGGGTTGTGCGAGGTGGAAGCGCCACGTCACTGTCAGGTGGGAGAACTCTCCGATGCCTTGCAGGGTTTCGAGGGGGTACGCCTCGTTGAGGTGGATGACCGACTCGGCCCGCCCTGGTATTGATCCGGATCGGTTCGGGTTCTGGTTCGTTGGTGGTGTGTGAGCGATCTGGTGGCAGACGCGCGGCATCTGTCGCCGTCGGCGCAGGAGGCCCTGCGGCTGCGGGCGGTGGCCGCGTTGGTGGCGGGGCGGCTGGCGAAGTCAAGCTCGACCTCGGTTCCCGCCTGACGATCGGCGGCGCGACGGCTCGCCCCCTATCAGCCGACGGGGAGGATCCAGTCCTGGTACTTGTTGTACCCGCTGGCGCAGGCTGCGGTGATCAGATCGCCGCCCTGGACCGTCAGACACTGCTGGTCGCCGCCGAGGTTGCTGAACTTGCCTCCGTCTCGCATGACCCAGTTCGGTGCTGTCGTTTCGTGCTCGCAGCCGCCGACTGACACACCCCCTTGAATGTAAGACGTCAGGCACTGATAGGGGTACCGCGCCATTCGGATCCACACCGTGCCGTCGTCGTTGTTAACCACCGTCCACTGCTGGTAGAGGTTGTTCTCCTCGCAGGTAGCCGCGAATGCATCCCTGCTGTCAGTGGCCAGGCATCGGCCGGTTCCGTGATTGATGATCAGCCCTTCCGGGGAGTCCGCGTGTGCCGTGGCGGCGGTACCGGCGAGCAGAGCGGTGGCTAGGGAGGCGACGACAGCGGTCCGGCGCCGTGCCCACGAAGTTGGGCTCATGAAGTAACCCTTTCAAGGAGAAGGACTCTCTGTTGTCTGCTGGCCTGGCAGCCGAGCAGCAGCTCCCATCCAACAGAGGATTGCCTGGACGATGGCGCACCGTCACCCGAACGTAGGCGTGGGCGAGGGGCGTGGACGCAAAGCCGGGACGAGCGAGTCCCGCCCCGCGGCAAGCTCCGGGACGTACTTGTGTGCGACATCCCGCACGTTCCTCTGAGGTCTGCTGAGAGCTTGCCCCTGTGGCCAGGGGCTTCTTCCTCCGTCGGGCGCTCTTCCGTCCGGTGACGGAACTTCTGGATTCTTGAAGCTTTCTCATGTCGCCCAACCGGCCTGCGGTCTGAGCGAAGACGAGGAGGCTCGGGCCGGCGGCACTGGCAGTCGCAAGAGGCCCTCGCAAGCATCAGGCGCCGGCAGGCCGC
>NZ_JBHVFF010000360.1:0-7396 GCF_042801895.1 Streptomyces sp. NPDC057543
GGGCGGGCTTGCGCCCGCCCCGTCCGAGTCGGCGCTGTTACTGCTGCCGGGCGGCGCGTCGGCGTGCCACCAGGACGGCGCCCGCGCCGAGGAGCACGGTCCCGGCAGCGGCGGCCATGAGGGGCAGGGCCGAACCGGAGCCGGTGTTCGCCAGGTCACCGCCGGTGGAGGAGGAGCCCGAGGTGCCCGTGGTGGAGCTGCCGGAGCCGGACGTCGAGCCGGAACCGCCGGTGGAGGGCGTCCCGGAGCCTTCGGGGGTGGGCGTCGAGCTGCTGCCGCCCGTGACGCCGTCACCGGAGCCGGAGCCGGAGCTGGAGCTGGGGGTGGGCGTCGAGCTGCTGCCGCCCGTGGCGCCGTCACCTTCGACGTCGAGCAGGATGGCCGCGGTGTCGTTCGACTTGACCGGGTCGAAGGGCCGGGGCTTCTTCACGAACGCCGCCGAGCCCTTGGCCCCCGGCACCGCCTTGTCGATCTTCAGCTTGAAGTCGTAGGTCTCCCCGCCGTTCTCGTAGATCCAATAGTTGCCGGTGCCGCACTCGTACGTCCCCGACCCCACACTGTGGCAGAACCCGTGGGCCTTTACGACCGACGTACCGGCGGGCATCTTGATGCGGACGTAGGCCGCCGAGACCTCGGGCTCCCCCGGCACCCAGCCGGGTCCGGCGTTGGTGAACTTCACCGCCAGCGGGACCGTGTCGCCGACCTTGCCCTTCAGCTGGGCGCCCGTCAGCTGGAAGTCGGCCGTGTTCTTGGCGGTCACCTTCGCACTCTTCATATCCCAGCCGCCGTGCTCGGCGGAGCCCGGGGCGGCAGGGGTGGCGTCGGGCCGCTCGACCAGCTTCACCGCGGGCGCGGTGCCTGGTTCCGAATAGTCCCCCTCTTCGCCCGTACCCATTTCGATTCTGCGGCTGCTGACCTGCACCCCCAGCTGGTCGTCCATGGCGGAGTCGCGCGCCTTCAGGGTCACCGTCTTTTCAGGCGCGTAGACGACACCGGGTTTCACCGTCTGGTCGAACTCGCAGTACATGCCCAAGGCGCTCGGCGTCTCGTCGGCGCCACCGGTCTGCTTGATCTTGCAGTTGGAGGGCACCTCGGTATAACTGAGGCCGTGCGAGAGGCCGAACGCCATCCAGACCTTGTCGAGTGCTGCGGTGCCCGTGTTGGTGAAGGAGACCGGCACGCTGAACTCGCTGCCGGGCTTCACGTCGATCGGGGCGATCTTGCCCAGCACCAGTCCTGGGTCCGAGTCTGCGGCGACGGAGGGCGCGGCACCCAGCACCATTAGGGCCACGGCGCCGACGGCACCGGCGGTCTGACGGAGGGCGCGGTGGCCGGGAGAAGTGAGACGCATGGAATCCTCTGCGTGAAGCGGCTGCTACGAACGGTTGAACTGCGAGGGAACGCGTGTTCCTCCAGGAGACTCACGTTGTCACCGGAGGGTTGTACGAGAGCGGCGATCGAACCCGGATCGCACCCCCAGGAACGGACATAGGCGGGAGCCGGCGCGTGCGCCGCAGTCCTCGACGCTGTGTCTGCTGCACCTGGCGGAGGGGTGGGCAAGGATGGACGTATGCAGAACCGACTGGCCCATGAGACGTCCCCCTACCTGCTCCAGCACGCCGACAACCCCGTCGATTGGTGGCCCTGGTCGGGCGGGGCCTTCGAGGAGGCGCGCCGGCGTGACGTGCCCGTGTTCCTGAGCGTGGGGTACAGCTCCTGCCACTGGTGCCACGTCCTCGCCCACGAGAGCTTCGAGGACGAGGAGACGGCGGCCTTCATGAACGAGCACTTCGTGTCCGTGAAGGTGGACCGCGAGGAGCGGCCCGACATCGACGCCGTCTACATGGAGGCCCTCCAGGCGGCGACCGGCCAGGGCGGTTGGCCGATGTCGGTCTTCATGACCCCGGCCGGTCAGCCGTTCTACTTCGGTACGTACTTCCCGCCCGAGCCGCGCCACGGGTCGCCGTCCTTCATGCAGGTTCTGGAGGGCGTACGGGCGGCCTGGGACGGGCGGCCCGACGAGGTGGCCGAGGTGGCGCAGAAGATCGTGCGGGATCTGGCCGGCCGGCAGCTGGACTACACGAAGGCCGGACTCCCCGGCGAAGCGGAACTCGCCCAGGCACTGCTCGGCCTCACCCGCGAGTACGACCCCGCGTCCGGCTGGTTCGCCGGCAACACCCGGTTCCCGCCGAGCATGGTCATCGAGTTCCTGCTCCGGCACTGGGCCCGGACGGAGTCCGAAGGAGCCCGCGACATGGCCGAGGGGCTGTGCGCGGCCATGGCGCGGTCGAGCCTGTTCGACCAGGTGGGCGGGGGCTTCCACCGGTACGTACTGCGCCGGCCCGACGGACCCCTGATCCCGCACTTCGAGAAGATGCTCTACGACAACGCGCTGCTCTGCCGGGTGTACGCCCACCTGTGGCGGACGACGGGCTCGGAACAGGCCCGCCGGGTCGCCCTGGAGACCGCCGACTTCATGGTGCGCGAGCTGCGTACGGCGGAGGGCGGCTTCGCCTCCGCGCTCGACGCCGACAGCGAGGACGGCACCGGCCGGCACGTCGAGGGCGCGTACTACGTGTGGACGCCCGAGCAGCTGCGCGAGGTCCTCGGCGAGCAGGACGCGGCGTTCGCCGCCGCGTATTTCGATGTGACGGAGGAGGGCACCTTCGAGGAGGGTGCCTCGGTCCTCCGGCTCGCGCGGGCCGGCACCGACGCGGACGACGACCGGGTCGCCGGCATCCGGGCCAGGCTGCTGGCCGCCCGCGAGCCGCGCCCGCGTCCCGGGCGGGACGACAAGGTGGTCGCCGCCTGGAACGGCCTGGCGATCGCCGCGCTCGCCGAGACGGGGGCGTACTTCGGCCGGCCCGACCTGATCGAGCGCGCCACCGAGGCGGCGGACCTGCTGGTGCGGGTCCACATGGGCGACGTCGCCCGGCTGGACCGGACCTCGAAGGACGGCCGGTCCGGCGGGCACGCCGGGGTCCTGGAGGACTACGGCGACGTCGCGGAGGGCTTCCTCGCCCTGGCCGCCGTCACCGGCGAGGGGGTCTGGCTGGAGTTCGCCGGCTTCCTGCTCGACATCGTGCTCCAGCACTTCACCGGTGAGGGCGGGCAGCTGTACGACACGGCGGACGACGCCGAGCAGCTGATCCGCCGCCCGCAGGACCCCACCGACAGCGCGACCCCGGCGGGCTGGACGGCGGCGGCCGGTGCGCTGCTCTCGTACGCCGCGCACACCGGCTCTCAGGCCCATCGCGCCGCCGCCGAGGGCGCGTTGGGGGTGGTGAAGGCGCTCGGGCCGCGGGTTCCCCGGTTCATCGGCTGGGGTCTGGCGGTCGCCGAGGCGCTCCTCGACGGGCCGCGCGAGGTCGCGGTCGCCGGGCCCGTCGGCGGTGAACTGCACCGTACGGCGCTGCTGGGGCGGGCGCCCGGCGCGGTGGTGGCGGCGGGGGAGACGGCGGGGACGGAGTTCCCGCTGCTGGCGGACCGGCCGATGGTGGGCGGGGCGCCGACGGCGTACGTGTGCCGGCACTTCGTCTGCGACGCTCCGACGACGGACCCGCGGGAGCTGGCGCGGACCCTCGGATCGGGCCCGTCGCAGGACTGAGGGCGCGGAGCTGTACCGGGGCTACGGTCACCGCCGCACGACGGCTGTGGCCGACGCCCCGGTGTTACGCAGCAGGCGTCCCGGTCACAGCGCCAGGCCGCCTTCGAGCCTGTCCAGCGCCTGGTGGATCAAGGCGATCAGGTCGCCCTCCTGACCGTGTTCGCCCCAGTACAGCGTCGCCTCGCGCAGCGCCCCCAGCACCGCCGCGACGAACACCCGGATCTCCAGATCGGCGGGGCTGCGCCCGCTGCGGTCCGCGAGTGCCTGGGCCAGTACCTTCGCCGTGTCCGACAGGGTCTCCGTCATCCGCGCCCGGACGGCGGGGACCTCCACCATCAGCCGGGTGCGTTGCCGCAGCTCCTCCTCGTCGCTCGCGAGGAACGCCGTCAGCGCCTCGGTCATGATGAACCGCATCGAATCCAGCGGAGGTTCGTCGGCCGGCCGGTTGCGCAGCCCGGCTTCCATGACCGGGTCGTACTCGTCGGTGAGGACGATGTCCTCCTTGGTCGCGAAGTACCGGAAGACGGTGCTCGGCGACACCTCGGCCGCCTCGGCTATCTGCTCGATCGTCGTCGCGTCGTACCCCTGCTCGGCGATCAGCCGGTACGTGGCCCGGCGGATCGCGATCCGCGTCCGGAGCTTCTTCCGCTCGCGCAGTCCCGGCCGGGGCTGCGCGCCGGGGGCGGAAACGGAAGGGGTACGGGAGGTTGCGGCCATGGTCGTCATTGTCGGCCATGGAAGGGTGCGGGGCCATGTCCGTACCCTCGTCCGTACCCTCCCGCGGAGGCGCTCAGTGGTGGTTGTACGCCACCAGCGAGATGCCGACGTAGTGCACGACGAAGGCCGCCAGGGTCAGCGAGTGGAAGACCTCGTGGAAGCCGAACCAGCGCGGTGACGGATTGGGGCGCTTGATGCCGTAGATGACACCGCCCGCGCTGTACAGCAGCCCGCCGACGACGACGAGCACCAGCACCGCGATCCCGCCGGTGCGCATGAAGTCCGGCAGGAAGAAGACCGCTGCCCAGCCCATCGCTATGTAGCACGGCGTGTAGAGCCAGCGCGGGGCGCCGACCCAGAAGACCCGGAAGGCGATGCCCGCGGCCGCCGCCCCCCAGACCGCCCACAGGAGCGGCGTCCCCGTCGACTCGGGGAGCAGGAGCAGGGTCAACGGGGTGTAGGTGCCCGCGATGATCAGGAAGATATTGGCGTGGTCGAGCCGGCGCAGCACCGCCTCGCCCCGCGGGCCCCAGGTGCCGCGGTGATAGAGCGCGCTCACACCGAACAGCAGGCACGCGGTCAGGACGTAGATTCCGCAGGCGATCCGGCCGCGGACGCTGTCCGTCAGCGCGATCAGCGCGATTCCCGCGACGATCACGGCGGGAAACATCCCGGCGTGCAGCCAGCCGCGCAGGCGCGGCTTCACCGGGACGGTGTCGGACTCGGCTGATTCCAGCCCGGTCGGCTCGGGCGCGGCGGCGGCAGCAGTCATCCCCGCATCGTACCTACGCAACCGTAGGTAACGGATGGGAGTGGTAATGCTCACGTGTGCGGCCCCCTGGACATATGGGCGTATCGGCCGGATGATCAAATGAGTGCGGTCGGCACCGGATGAGCGCCAGTGGGGTCGAAGCATCCGGGTCGCAGCCCCCACGGGGCCAACCAAACAGACACCCTCATCAAGGAGCGATCGTGGCGCGCGACATCGCGGCTCCCCTCACTGTCCCCACCAACCACCAGGAGCTCATCTCCTGGGTGAACGAGATCGCAGCCATCACCGAGCCGGACCGGGTGGTCTGGTGCGACGGGTCGGAGGCCGAGTACGAGCGCCTGTGCGGGGAGCTCGTGGCCAGGGGCACGTTCACGAAACTGGACGAGACCAAGCGCCCGAACTCGTACTACGCCGCGTCCGACCCGAGCGACGTCGCCCGTGTCGAGGACCGTACGTTCATCTGCTCCGAGAAGGAGGAGGACGCCGGTCCGACGAACCACTGGAAGGCCCCCGCCGAGATGCGGGCCATCTTCACCGGCGAGAAGGGTGTGTTCCGCGGCTCCATGCGTGGTCGCACCATGTACGTCGTGCCCTTCTGCATGGGCCCCGTCGGCTCCCCGCTCTCCGCGATCGGCGTAGAGATCACCGACTCCGCGTACGTCGCCGTCTCGATGCGCACCATGACCCGCATGGGGCAGGCCGTCCTCGACGAGCTCGGCTCCGACGGCTTCTTCGTCAAGGCCGTCCACACCCTGGGCGCGCCCCTGGAAGAGGGCCAGGAAGACGTTCCGTGGCCGTGCAACAGCACCAAGTACATCTCGCACTTCCCCGAGGACCGCGAGATCTGGTCGTACGGCTCCGGCTACGGCGGCAACGCCCTGCTCGGCAAGAAGTGCTACGCGCTGCGTATCGCCTCCGTCATGGCCCGTGACGAGGGCTGGCTCGCCGAGCACATGCTGATCCTCAAGCTCACGCCGCCGCAGGGCGAGGGCGAGGGCCCGAAGTACATCGCCGCCGCGTTCCCGAGCGCCTGCGGCAAGACCAACCTCGCGATGCTGGAGCCCACGGTCCCCGGCTGGACCGTCGAGACCATCGGCGACGACATCGCCTGGATGCGGTTCGGTGAGGACGGCCGCCTCTACGCGATCAACCCCGAGGCCGGATTCTTCGGCGTCGCGCCCGGCACCGGCGAGCACACCAACGCCAACGCCATGAAGACCATGTGGGGCAACTCCGTCTTCACCAACGTCGCGCTCACCGACGACGGCGACGTCTGGTGGGAGGGCATGACGGAGACCGCTCCGGCCCACCTCACCGACTGGAAGGGCAACGACTGGACGCCCGCGTCCGAGACGCCGGCCGCCCACCCGAACGCCCGCTTCACCGTCCCGGCCGGCCAGTGCCCGATCATCGCGCCCGAGTGGGAGGACCCGAAGGGCGTGCCGATCTCGGCCATCCTCTTCGGTGGCCGCCGGGCCTCGGCCGTACCGCTGGTCACCGAGTCCTTCAACTGGCAGCACGGTGTCTTCCTCGGTGCCAACGTCGCCTCCGAGAAGACCGCAGCCGCCGAGGGCAAGGTCGGCGAGCTGCGCCGCGACCCGTTCGCCATGCTGCCGTTCTGCGGCTACAACATGGGCGACTACATGGCCCACTGGATCAAGGTCGGCGCGGACAAGCAGGACCAGTCGAAGCTCCCGAAGATCTACTACGTGAACTGGTTCCGCAAGAACGACGCGGGCAAGTTCGTGTGGCCGGGCTTCGGCGAGAACAGCCGCGTCCTGAAGTGGATCGTCGAGCGCCTGGAGGGCAGGGCCGAGGGCGTCGAGACGCCGATCGGCGTCCTGCCCGCCAAGGACGCCCTGGACACCACGGGCCTGGACCTCTCCGACTCCGACCTGGACTTCCTGCTCACGGTCGACAAGGAGGTCTGGCGCGAGGAGGCGGCGCTGGTCCCCGAGCACCTCAACACCTTCGGTGACCACACGCCGAAGGAACTGTGGGACGAGTACCGCGCGCTGGTCCAGCGCCTGGGCTGAGGCCCCCGGGCGCACCCCGCGCGGGTGCGCCCCCGCCCGCCCCGCGGCCGGGTCTCTCGACATCCGCCCTGACCTGTGGGGTCAACGGCCCACCGCGGTACGGCCCCCGGAATCCCCTTACGGTTCCGGGGGCCGCTTTTTTCCCGCCCCTTTGCCCCGGGCGGCGGGCCAGGCGACGTACGAGGTCGGCTACGCCGACGACGCCCTGCACAGCGCGACGACGGCGCCGGCGACGGTACGGGTCCGCAACTGACGGCACCGTCC
>NZ_JBHVFF010000361.1:0-7338 GCF_042801895.1 Streptomyces sp. NPDC057543
CTCCCGCACACCGTGCGGGAGGCCGGGCCTTTGTGGTGATGATCCGCCCCGAAATCGGTGATTCATCCCGTACGGGCGGACATTAGTGTGCTGCTGGGAACGTTCGCTTGACTCCATATTTGTGATCGCAATGATTCCCATCTGGCACACGGATAGCTCAAGCATTCCTCAAATCACTGGCGTAGCAGTCATGTTGGGGTGCACTCTGGTCCTGCCGCACCGAACGGTGGGGGGTGAAGATTGCAATGCGAATGATTGTAGATTCGCGGAAGCGATCGATTCGGGCGCAGGGGGATGGTGTTCGCCGTGCCGTCTGCGCAGGACGAAATGGGGAATCGTGAAGAAGATGCGCATCGCTTCGGCGGCCGCCGGGACCGCACTTGTCGCCTCGGCTCTGGTAGCCGTGCCGGCGACCACGGCAAGCGCCGGGCAGTTGATCTGCGATCCGGGCAGCCGCTCGGTCAGCTGGGTCACCGCGAGTCACAGCCGCGTGCTCACGCACAGGCCGAAGGGGGTGGAGAAGGAGTACACGGGGGGCAAGACGACGTACACCCGCACCGTCACGCACGAGAAGACGCTGACCGCCACCTGGTCCGTCACCGGCGGGGCGTCCGCGGGCTTCTCGGTGGGCAAGGTGCTGGCGAGCCTCGACGCGAATGTCGAGGGCAGCTACGTGCACGCCAAGGGTCACACCACGACCAAGAGCATCACCGTGACGGATCAGCTCACCAAGAAGGGCCGGTACTGGTTCTACGCGGGTAGGCTCCAGGCGTCGGGGTACTGGCAGGGATACCGGTGCGACCGGGGCACCAAGTGGATCAAGCAGGCACACGGCACGGCGAAGACTTACGGCGCACTGGTCGAGGGGGCCACTCGCTGCGGCGAGAAGGTGAGCCGTAAGAGCATCGCCGACCTGGTGCAGAAGAAGTACTGCTGACCTCACCGCCGGTCGGTCGAGCAGGTGCCCCGCACGTTCGCGCGCAAGCGGACATGCGGGGCACTTCGGCACTCCCTCGGACCGGTGACGTGAGCGCGCCGTCCCTCAGATGTGCAACTCGTATTCGTGGGCCGAGTGTCCGGTTATCGGGCGTCGCTCTCCGGAACATGTGTTAACGGTCCGTTTCGGGGGTGTCTGTCTGGGATCACTTTGTCCGCATTTCGGGTCTACGCGGGCGATTGATGTTGTCAAAACGAGACCCTTTAGCTGTGGTTTACAGCCCGGCCGTACTTAATAGTTGGCTCGATGAGCTCGGGTCAATGGGTCACGCACTGTGGGGAGTGCCGACTCACGAGCACACTCGGGTACTTGGGTGTCATTGCCGTCAGGGGTGTCGGCGAACGACCAAGGCCCTTCTTGTAGATCAGTGGACTCATGAGGAGGAAACCCATGCGTGGTGCCAAGAGCGCCAAGTGGGTCGCGGGAGCGGCAATCATCGCCCTGGCTGCGACCGCTTGCGGTGGCGGGGACGGCGACAAGAAGAACGACGCCGGCAAGGGGGCAGGCGGTGGCACGTTCCGTATGGGCATCACCGAGCCGGTCTCCATCGACCCGGTGAACGCCCAGGAGTCCGAGGGCATGGTCGTCGCCCGGGCCCTCTTCACCCAGCTGTACGACGTGTCCACGGACGGCAAGCTCGTCCCGAAGCTCGCCGAGTCCGGCACGTCCGAGGACGGCAAGACCTGGACGTTCAAGATCAAGGCCGGCACGAAGTTCACCAACGGTGAGGTCGTCGACGCCGAGTCGTTCATCCGCGGCTGGACCCGTGTCGCCGCGAAGGCCTCGGCCTCCGACGTCTCGTACCACATGGCCGGCATCAAGGGCTACGACGACCTGAAGGGCGGCAAGAGCGACAAGTTCGCCGGCCTGTCCGCTCCGGACGCCAACACCCTCAAGGTCGAGCTGACCGAGCCGGACTTCGAGTTCGACAAGAAGACCGCCCACGCGGCCTTCAGCCCGGTGCCGAAGGTCGCCGGCGCCGGTGACAACAAGTCGTTCAACGACGCCCCGATCGGCAACGGCGCCTTCAAGATGCAGGGCTCCTGGCAGCACAACGGCTCGATCACCCTCGTCCGCAACGACGACTACGGCCTGACCAAGGCCAAGCTGGACAAGGTCGAGTTCAAGATCCTGAACCCGGCCAACGGCGCCCAGCTCGAGTACACGGGCTTCCAGTCGGGCCAGTTCGACTACGCCCGTATGCCCACCCCGCAGCTCCCGGTCGCCAAGGCCAAGTACGAGCCGCAGGGCCAGTGGTACTCGGCCGAGTTCTCCGGCATCAACTACCTGGTCGCGTTCAACCAGTCCAAGCCGCTGAACAACGCCGACGCGCGCAAGGCGATCTCGTACGCGATCGACCGCGAGGCCATCGCCAAGTCCGTCTTCCAGGGCATGCAGAAGCCGGCCACCGCGTTCCTCCCGCCGTCCTTCGCCGACACCTACCAGGCCGGTGTCTGCACCTCCTGTGTCAAGCAGGACAAGGCCAAGGCCAAGGAGCTCGCCGCGAAGGGCGGCCTGAAGCCGGGCACGACCATCAACTTCGGCTACAACACCGGCGCCGGGCACGAGGAGTGGGTGCAGGCCATCGCGGCCCAGCTGAAGGACGTCCTCGGCCTCAACGTCAAGCTGGACGGCAAGCCGTTCAAGGAGGCCCTGGCCGCCCAGCAGGAGAAGAGCGCCAACGGTCTGTGGCGTTCGGCGTGGACCGCCGACTACCCGACCGCGGACAACTTCCTCGCCCCGCTGCTGAGCACCGCCGGCATCGGTGAGGACAAGGCGACCGGCAAGGCGCAGGGCGACAACCGCGGCCGCCACTCGAACCCGGCGTTCGACAAGCTGCTCGACCAGGCCCGCTCCGAGAAGGACGCCACCAAGCGTGCCGACCTGTACAAGCAGGCCGAGAAGATCGCCATCGACACCGACCAGGGTGTCATCCCGCTGTGGCAGCGCACCCAGTACCGTCTGGTGAACAACAAGAAGTTCAACAACATCAAGATGGACTTCTTCGAGGACCCGACTCTCGCAGAGATCTCTGCCAAGTAAGAGCCTCCTGCAGTAGGTAGGCGAAGGCCGTGGAGTCGGAGTAACTTCTTCGGTTTCACGGCCTTCGCTCCGTCCCGGGCGCACCCCCTACCAGCGCCCGGCAGCGGCCGCTCTCCCGATCGGATGACGCCGCCCACCCCACGCTCAGTATGTGAAGGAGGCATCGTGGGCAGATATGTGATCCGCCGGCTCGGGCAGATGATCGTCGTCCTCTTCGGTGCGACCGTTGTTCTCTTCTGCTGCCTGTTCATCCTGCCCGGCGACCCCGTGGGTTCGCTCGGTGGTGACAAGGCTCGCGACCCGGCCGTCGTGGCCGAACTCCGGGAGCGCTACGGTCTCAATGACCCGCTGCCGGTGCAGTACGGCCACTTCGTCCAGAACCTGGCCAAGGGCGATCTCGGTGAGGACTTCACCCAGCGCCGCCCGGTGACCGAGATCCTGAAGCCGAAGCTCGCGAACACCGCCGAGCTGGCTATCACGGCCATCCTCATCGACATCGCGATCGGCGTCTTCGCCGGTCTGATTGCCGCGTTGTTCAGATACTCGTTCTGGGACGTGTTGATCACTCTGCTGACCACGCTGGCCGTCGGATTCCCCTCCTTCATCATCGGTATGGTGCTGCAGAAGTTCTTCGTGGTGGACCTCCAGTGGTTCCCACTGATCTCCGACGGCTCCTTCAACTCGTTGATCCTGCCGGCCTTCACACTGGCGATCCTCGACGCGGCACTGGTGGCGAGACTCATGCGCGGCACCATGCTCGAGGTGCTGCGGGCCGACTACGTCAAGACGGCCGTCGCCAAGGGTCTGCCCCGGCGGACGGTGCTCGTCAAGCATGTGATGCGCAACTCGATCATCCCGGTTGTCACCTACCTCGGCATCTCCTTCGGCGGCCTGCTCGGCGGTGCTCTCATCACCGAGGCGATCTTCAACTGGGACGGCATCGGGCTGGCGCTGGTCCAGGCGGTTCAGCAGCAGAACAACCCGATCATCATCGGCGTGGTGACCTTCGGTGTCGCCGTGTTCGTTCTGCTCAACCTGATCGTCGACCTCTTGTACGCGGTCCTCGACCCGCGCATCCGTCTCGCCTGATCCCAGGCAGCCCGTTCTAGGAGTCACACCCATGACTGAGCTCACCAAGAGCACAGCGGAGGCGGGGACCGCTCAGAAGGCGGCCGCTCCGGCCGAGGCCGAGCCGGCGATCGCTCGCGTCACCCAGTGGGGCGAGATCCGCCACCGCTTCCTGGCCAACAAGCTGGCCGTGGTCGGCCTGGTGCTGGTCGGCCTGCTGTTCCTGACCGCCGCGTGCGCACCGCTGCTCGCGCCGTTCGACCCGCTGGCGCAGGACCTCAACAACACCCTGCAGTCGCCGGGCAACGGGCACCTGCTCGGTACCGACGCGCTCGGCCGCGACCAGTTGTCGCGCATCATCTACGGCGCCCGTATCGCCGTGGTGATCGGTCTCGCCTCGATCTTCCTGGCGTGCCTGATCGGCATGATCGTCGGCTCCCTCGCCGGGTACTTCGGCAAGGCCACCGACTCGGTGTTGATGCGCATCGCGGACGTCTTCTTCGCCTTCCCGCTGCTGATCGGCGCCATCGTCGTCATCATCGCGATGGGCCGCGGCGTCGCCCCGGTGATCATCTCGCTGGGAGTCTTCACCTGGCCGACGGTCTCCCGACTGCTGCGCAGTTCGATCCTGTCGGTCCGCGAGGCCGACTACGTGCTCGCCGCCCGCGCTCTGGGCGCCAGCACCTCGCGGATCATCATCCGGCACATCATTCCCAACTCCATCGCCGCGGTGATGGCGTACGCCGCCTTCAGTGTCGGCAGCGCGATCGTGGCGGAGGCGGCGCTGTCCTTCCTGGGCGTCGGGGTCAGTCCCGAAGTCGCCGAGTGGGGCAACATGCTGTCCTCGGCCCGCGATTTCCTCGGGGTCAAGGACTACCTCTGGGTCTACCCGTCGATCGCCGTGGTCCTCACGGTCCTTGGTTTCGTTTTCGTCGGCGACGGGCTGCGTGACGCCCTTGACCCGAAGCTGCGCTGAGAGGGCGGCACCACTACATGACTACTTCACACGTCACCGCGGAAGTGCCGAACCAGCGCTCCGGCGACACCGAGCCCCCTGTGCTCGAAGTGCGCGACCTGCACGTCGAGTTCAAGACCCGCGAGGGCATCGTCAAGGCCGTCAACGGCGTCAACTACGACGTCCGGGCCGGTGAGACGCTCGCCGTGCTCGGCGAGTCCGGCTCCGGCAAGTCCGTGACCGCGCAGGCGATCATGGGCATCCTCGACTCGCCCCCCGGGCGGGTCGCCAAGGGCGAGATCCTCTTCAAGGGGCAGGACATCCTCCAGCTCCCGGAGAGCGAGCGGCGCAAGCTGCGCGGCCCGAAGATGGCGATGATCTTCCAGGACGCGCTCTCCGCGCTGAACCCGGTCTACTCGGTCGGCAACCAGCTGGGCGAGATGTTCCGGGTCCACCAGGGCATGTCCAAGAAGGACGCCAAGGCCAGGGCCATCGAGCTGATGGACCGGGTGAAGATCCCGGCCGCCAGAAACCGGGTCAACGACTACCCGCACCAGTTCTCCGGCGGTATGCGCCAGCGCATCATGATCGCCATGGCGCTGGCCCTGGAGCCCGACCTGATCATCGCGGACGAGCCCACCACGGCGCTCGACGTGACGGTCCAGGCACAGGTCATGGACCTGCTGGCGGACCTCCAGCGCGAGTACAACATGGGCCTGATCCTGATCACCCACGACCTCGGCGTCGTCGCCGACGTCGCGGACAAGATCGCGGTCATGTACGCGGGCCGGATCGTCGAGCAGTCCCCGATCCACGAGCTGTACAAGCGCCCCGCGCACCCGTACACCCGCGGTCTGCTCGACTCGATCCCGCGGCTCGACCAGAAGGGCCACGAGCTCTTCGCGATCAAGGGTCTGCCGCCCAACCTGCTGAAGACGCCCTCCGGTTGCGCGTTCAACCCGCGCTGCCCCAAGGCGCAGGACATCTGCCGCACCGACGTCCCGGCCCTGCTGCCGGTGACCGAGCCGGACGGCACCGAGCTGGTCGGACGCGGCAGCGCCTGCCACTTCTGGAAGGAGCAGATCCATGGCTGAGCCCAGCAAGAAGGACGCCGCCGTGGACGACGCCCTCCCCAACGTCACCGAGGTGGAGACGGTCGACGCCGCCACGGAGGCGGAGGCGGTGGCCGCCCTCGACGCGAAGGTGGACCGCGGGGAGCCGGTCCTGCAGGTGCGCAACCTGGTCAAGCACTTCCCGCTGACCCAGGGCATCCTGTTCAAGAAGCAGATCGGCGCGGTCAAGGCTGTCGACGGGATCTCCTTCGACCTGTACCAGGGCGAGACGCTCGGCATCGTGGGCGAGTCCGGCTGTGGCAAGTCCACGGTCGCCAAGCTCCTGATGCTCCTGGAGACCGCCACCTCCGGTGAGGTCTTCTACAAGGGCCAGGACATCACCAAGCTGTCCGGCAAGGCCCTCAAGGCCGTCCGCCGCAACATCCAGATGGTGTTCCAGGACCCGTACACCTCGCTCAACCCCCGTATGACGGTGGGCGACATCATCGGCGAGACGTACGAGATCCACCCCGAGGTGGCGCCGAAGGGCGACCGCCGCAGCAGGGTCCAGGAGCTGCTGGACGTCGTCGGGCTCAACCCGGAGTACATCAACCGGTACCCGCACCAGTTCTCCGGCGGCCAGCGCCAGCGCATCGGCATCGCCCGCGGCCTCGCGCTCAACCCGGAGATCATCATCTGCGACGAGCCGGTCTCCGCGCTCGACGTGTCGGTGCAGGCCCAGGTCATCAACCTGATGGAGAGGCTCCAGGACGAGTTCAACCTGTCCTACCTCTTCATCGCGCACGACCTGTCCATCGTCCGGCACATCTCCGACCGGGTCGGTGTCATGTACCTCGGCAAGATGGCGGAGATCGGCACGGACACGGAGATCTACGACCACCCGACGCACCCCTACACCCAGGCGCTGCTGTCGGCGGTCCCGGTCCCCGACCCGGAGGCCCGCGAGGGCCGCGAGCGGATCATCCTCACCGGTGAGGTCCCGTCGCCGGCGAACCCGCCGTCGGGCTGCCGCTTCCGTACGCGGTGCTGGAAGGCCCAGGACAAGTGCTCCACGGAGCTGCCGCTGCTGGCGGTCCCCGAGCGCTTCAGGGGTTCGGACACACCGGCCGCGCACGAGTCGGCATGCCACTTCGCCGAGGAGAAGGACGTCGTCGGCGCGGCGTGACGATGTCCGGCCGGACATGAGCCGGAAGGCCCGGAAC
>NZ_JBHVFF010000362.1:0-7294 GCF_042801895.1 Streptomyces sp. NPDC057543
GGCCCCGGGCGGTGAGTCCGGGGCCCGGCCGGCCGGTCAGCCCCGGCCGGCGGGGCGGGTGAGGTCCAGGGTGCGGACCGGGTCGAGCTCCCCGAAGTACGTGAGCTGCTGGTAGCGCACATCGGTGACGGTCAGCGTGGCCTCGGCGACGCCCCGTCCCACGGTGGCCTTGAAGCGCACCGAACCGTCCTTCTTCGTGGTCCCGGTCAGCTTCTGCACCGTGCCACCGGCTGTCAGCTCGGCCGTGACCTTCGCGCCCTTCACCGGCTCGCCCTGCGCGGTCGTCACCGCACCCTTCACCGTGACCTTCCAGGCGGCGTCGGAGCCGGGCCGGCCCTGGAGCTCGGTTTCGGCCTTCAGCGAGGCGACGGCGAGCTGTGACGGCGGGTCGGGCTGTCCGAAGTCGACCCGGTCGACGGTCCAGAACGCGCTGTTCGTACCGGTGTAACGGAAGCTCAGGCGGGCCGACTTCGCGCCCTTGGGAACGGTGAGCTCAAGGCGCTCGACGGTGTTGGTGTCACTCCGGTACGACTTCACGGGCTGCGGGGCGCCACCGTCGTACGCGACGTACACATCGCCGGTCTGCGGACCGTCGACGCGGTAGTTCGTAGCGAAGGAGACGGTAGCCTTCGCGGCCCCGTTCAGCCGGTACGCGGGGCTGACGAGCGTGGAGTCGAACTGTCCGGCGTCGTGCGCCCTGTCGTCCCACTCGTCGGAATCGGCGACGGCGAACACATTGCGGGCGCGGACGTTCGTCTCGCGTCCCTGGCCGCGTTCGGCGTTGGTCCAGAACTCGTCGGTGGCGAAGGACCAGCCGCGCCATTCGGTGACGCCGCCGGCCGGCATCTTCGAGTTGTCGATGGACCAGCCCTCGGGCGCGGTGTTCGTCCACCCCTTGGTGCCGGCCGGAATCCCGGTCTCGTCGACGGGTGTACGGAGCGAGCCGCGCAGCGCGTCGAAGGCATCCGGCTTCAGCTCGGTGAGCGCGGTGCCGTCGAGGTTCCAGGCGGGGTCGGTGGCGACGCCCTCGTGACGCAGGACGGTGGGCGCGATGTCGGTGATCTTGACGTCGTCGCGTACCGAACCGGGCTCGATGCCCGCACCCTGCGCGATCACGAACGTGCCGCGCTCCAGCGGGGTGTTGCCGCCGTGGCCGCCGGTGGGCGTGTGGCCGTGGTCCGCGGTGACGACGACGAGCCAGTCCTCGTCCGCGTACGTCGGTCGCGAGGCCACGGCGTCGAGCAGCCGGCCGACCTGGGCGTCGGCGGTGTTCAGGGCCTTGAGGTAGGCGTCGCTCGCGGAGCCGGAGCTGTGACCGGCGCCGTCGACCTCGTCGAGGTGGACGAAGGTGGAGTCGGGGTTGCCGTGCGCGAGGTAGTCCGCCGCCTTGGCGGTGGTGCCCTCGTCGTTGCCGCCCGGTATCCGCAGATCGGTCTTCGGGCCGAAGATGATCTGCGGGACCGGGCTCCAGGTGCCGACGACCAGGGTGGAGGTCGCCGGGTCGGCGGCCTCCAGCCGGGTCGCGTAGTCCGGGTACTGGCCGTAGTTCGGAGCCGTGAAGTCGTTGTCCTTCACGTTGTGCTTGTCGGGCCAGACACCGGTGGCGATGGACGACCAGCCGGCACCGGAGACGGTCGGCGCCATCGGGTTGGCGTACAGGTTGCTTCGTGCGGTCAGGCCCTTGGCCATCAACTGCTTGATATGCGGTACGTCGGCGCGCGAGAAGGTGTCGAAGGTGGCGCCGTCGATACCGATGACCAGGGTCTTCGCCTGCTTGGTACCGGACGGCAGGCCGGCGTACGGGGCAGCGGCGGCCGGCCCGGAGTCCTGGGCGTGGGCGGCGGTGGTGACGAGCGGCAGTGCGACGGCGGCGACGGTGGCTGCGGCCAGCACCGTACGCGCGGAGCGCGACAGGGACACGTGATCCTCCGGGATCGGTCGTAAGGCACCGGGCATCGGGGCGCTCGGTGTCGCGTCCGAGACTCGGCGACCGTGGTGATCGGATCACACCGCGTAAGGGGCCGGGGCGTGAACCGTTTCCAACATTTGGACCAGACCCGTAATCATTTCGTTATCTTCGAGCGTCGCTATCATCGGCCGATGAACTACCGGCGCCTCCTGTACTTCCTCGCCGTCGTCGAGGCCGGGACCATCACCTCCGCCGCCGCCACCCTCCATGTCGCCCAGCCGGGACTGAGCCGTCAGCTCAAGACGTTGGAGCGCGAGATGCGGATGACGCTCTTCGAGCCGCGCGGCAACCGGCTCGCTCTGACGCCGGCCGGCCGCGCCTTCGTACCACTGGCCCGGCGGCTCATCGCCGAGACCCGGACCATGGAGGACGCCGTCGAGGTGTTGCGGTCGGGCCGTGTCTCCCAGCTGGTCGTCGCCGCGACACCGGCGTCGATCCGCGGCTTCCTGGCCGGGTTCATCGCCACGACCGGACCCGCGGACCCGCCGCTGCTCACCCGGCAGGCCAGCCACTTCCACCTCGACGAGGAACTGCTCGACGAGGCGGACCTGATCGTCTCGCCGGCCGCGCGAGCGGCCGGATTCGAGGCGGTCGACCTGGGTGGCTCGCCACTGAAGGCCTATGTCGCGCCCGGCCACGCCTGGGCTCGCGCGGGGCGCACGGAGGTGGACCTGGCCGAACTCTGTGGCAGCCGGATCTTCGCGCACTCGCGGTCCAGCGTCAGCCGGGCCGTGCTGGAGAACGCGCTGGGGCAGCGGCGGCTGGTGCCCGCTCGGCTGACCGAGTGCGACGACGGTCCGACCGTCGAGGCGCTCGCAGTGGCCGGCCACGGGATCGGAGTGAGTACGGACCTGCCGCGGCTCGGCGCCCACGGGCTGCGGATCACCGGCGACCGCTCGTCCACGCGGGAGGGTTCCGACGGGGACGTGCTGCAGGTCCCCCTCCACGTGGCCTGGCTGCCGGGCCACTTCGCCGCCGACCTGATCGAGTCGATGGCGCTCCGTCTGCGGGACTACCTCGCAGGTCAACCGGACGCGGTAATTCCGCCGCCCCGGCCCATGGGCTGAAGCCACGCCGGGGTACTCGATGCTTCATGCCTGAACTGCATGGCTTCCTTGCCATTTATGTATTGGACGGTATGAAGACACCCTCCTGATACTGAACGGGACAGTGCGAGGGCGGCCGGGTAACCGGCTGCGGAAGCGAGGTATCCGTGCAGTTCTACCCCGAGGGCATCGAGTCGATCTCGGTGCGCGCGACGGTCGTCGGCGGCCGGGTGGCCGCCGGGTCGCTCTGACCGGACCGCCGCACCCACGCGCGCGCCCGTACCGCCGTGCGCCTCGGGCCACGGCGGGCGGCCACGTACGACGCTTGCAGCGGGACGACGAGCGCTCACGGTGCGGACGACTGCTCACGGTGCGGGGCGCTGCTCACCGACGGAGCACCGTCCCACCCGGAGAGCGCCGTCCACCGCACACAGAGCACGGCTCATCGCGCAGATCACCGTTCATGGCGCGGGCCATCTGTTCACCACGCTGAGCACGGCTCATCGCGCAGAGCACGGCTCATCGCGCAGAGCTCCGCTCACCGCGCAGACCACCGTTCACGGCGCAGAGCACCGCTCCGCTCACCGCGCAGAGCACCGCTCACCGCGCAGACCACCGTTCACGGCGCAGGCCACTGTCCACTGTCCGATCCACCGCGACATCCGCTTCGAACCATCCGTACCGCCCGAAGGACACCCCAGTGACCGTCACGTCAACCGCCTTCACCTCCGCCCCTGCGAGCCGGGGCAGCGAATCGGGCCCGGCACCCACTCGTTCCGCCGGTCACGCCATCGTCGAATCCCTTGCCCTGCACGGCGTGGAGCGGGTGTTCGCCGTCCCCGGCGAGAGCTACCTCGACCTCCTCGACGGGCTGCACGACTCCGACATCACCACCGTCGTCTGCCGCCACGAAGGCGGCGCCGCCTACATGGCGGAGGCACACGGAAAGCTCACCGGTGAACCCGGCGTCGCCATGGTCACCCGCGGCCCCGGCGCCGCCAACGCCTATGTGGCCATCCACGCCGCCTGGCAGGACGCCACACCGCTCGTGCTGTTCGTCGGCCTCATCCCCAGCGACCACCGCGACCGCGAGGCGTTCCAGGACTTCGACCCGCGAGCCTGGTTCGGTACGCAGGCCAAGCGCGTCCTTCTGCTCGACCAGCCCGAGCGCGCCTCCGAACTGGTCGCCGAGGCGTTCTTCGCGGCCCGTTCCGGCCGTCCCGGACCCGTCGTCGTCGGTCTGCCCGAGGACATCATCACCCGCCCCGCACCGCCGGAGATCCACCCCGTCATCCCCGTGACGGACGGCGGCGTCGCCCCTGCCGAGCTCGACGCGCTGCGCGAACTGCTGGTCCACGCCGAACGCCCGCTCATCCTCACCGGCGGCCCCCGCTGGACCCCCGCTGCCGCCGCCGGACTCACCGCCTTCGCCGAGCGCCACCGCATTCCGGTCGCCCAGGACTGGCGCGCCTCGGACCGGGTGCCCTTCGACTCGCCGGTCAACATCGGCCAGTTGGGATACGGGCGGCTCGACTCGCTGGCCCGCCGCGTCGAGGAGGCCGACCTTCTGTTGTGCGTCGGCGGTGTGCTGACCGACGTACCCAGTGACGGCTACACCCTGCGCCAGTCCCCGACGTCCATCACCGTGGTCGCCAACATCGACGCGACGCTGCGCGGTCGCAGCGGTGGCCTCACCCGGCAGATACTCGCGGCCCCCGACACCTTCACCGAGGCCCTGGCCGGCCTCGACCTGACCGGCCACCCCGACTGGACGCGGTGGACCGCCGAGGCCCGCGACGAGCAGGCCCGGCACGCCGCACTGCCCGCCGAGGTCCGTACCGGCGCCGGCCTTCCGGCGACCGCACCCGGCACCGCCCACATGACGACCGTCGTCGCCGAACTCGTCGAACGGCTCCCCGACGACGCCGTGTACACCTTCGGCGCCGGCAACCACTGCGTCTGGGCCCAGCGCTATCTGCCGACCCGCGTCTTCCCCAGCCAGCTCAGCATGCGCAACGGTTCCATGGGGTACAGCGTCCCGGCCGCCCTCGCCACCTCGCTGGAGAGCCCGGACCGGCTGACCGTCGCCGTCGCGGGTGACGGCGAGTTCCTGATGAACGGTCAGGAAATTGCCACCGCGGTCCAGTACGGAGCGGCCTTCCTGGTGATCCTGATGGACAACCAGCAGTACGGCACGATCCGCGAGCACCAGGAGCACCACTACCCCGGCCGGATCAGCGGCACTCAACTCGCCAACCCCGACTTCGCCGCGTACGCGCGAGCCTTCGGCGCCCACGGCGAGACCGTCACCGCCGACGACCAGGCCGCCGGAGCCGTCGAGCGCGCCCTCAAGGCGGTGACCGATGAACGCAGGCCCGCCGTCATCCACGTCGTCGTCGACCAGAACATCCCCCTGCCGTAAGGGAGTACGCCCCATGACCACCACTCAGTACGCCATCGTCGACCCGGCCACCGGCACGACGGTCCGCGCATACCCGCAGGCCACCGACGCGCAGATCGCCGACGCCGTGGCCGCGTCCGCCGCCGCGCAGGCCGGCTGGCGCGACAGCGCCGTCGACGACCGGGCCGCCCTGCTGAACCGGGTCGCCGATCTGCATGCCGCACGCAAGGACGAGTTGGCCGCCCTGATCACTCAGGAGATGGGCAAGCCGGTCGCACAGGCCGGCATGGAGATCGACATCGTCGTGTCGATCTACCGCTACTACGCCGACAACGGCGCCGCGTTCCTCGCCGACGAGGAACTGACCGTCGCGTCGGGCGGCACCGCCGTCGTCCGCAAGGAAGCGGTCGGGCCGCTCCTGGGGATCATGCCGTGGAACTTCCCCTACTACCAGGTCGCCCGGTTCGCGGCGCCCAACCTGATGCTGGGTAACACGATCCTGCTCAAGCACGCACCGCAGTGCCCCGCGTCCGCGCTCGCCATGGAGCAGATCTTCCGTGACGCGGGTCTTCCCGAGGGCGGCTACATCAACCTCTTCGCCTCCAACGACCAGGTGGCCGAGGTCATCGCGGACCCGCGGGTACAGGGCGTCTCGCTCACCGGTTCCGAGCGGGCGGGGGTGGCGGTCGCCGAGATCGCCGGCCGGCATCTGAAGAAGGTCGTGCTGGAGCTCGGCGGCTGCGACCCCTTCCTCGTGCTCGGCGGCGCCGATCTCACGCGCGCGGTCCAGCAGGCGTTCATCGGCCGGTTCGGCAACGCGGGCCAGGCCTGCAACGCCGCCAAGCGGATCATCGTCCTCGACGAGCACCACGACGCGTTCGTCGAGCAGTTCACCGCCGCGGTACGGGCGGTGGAGCCCGGTGATCCCACCGACCCGGCCACCTTCCTCGGCCCGCTCTCCTCCGTCGCGGCCGCCGACGGGCTCGCCGCCCAGGTCGACGACGCGGTGGCCCACGGCGCCACGGTCCTCACCGGAGGCCACCGCATCGACCGGCCCGGCGCCTGGTTCGAGCCGACGGTCCTCACCGGGGTGACCGAAGGGATGCGCGCCTTCCACGAGGAGCTCTTCGGCCCGGTCGCCCTCATTTACCGGGTGGCCGACGAGGAAGCGGCCATCGCACTCGCCAACAACAGCCCCTACGGCCTCGGCGCGGTCGTCCAGTGCGACGACGAGGAACACGCACTGCGGGTGGCCGACCGCCTCGAAGCCGGAATGGTGTACATCAACGACGCCCCCGGCACCGCCGCCGAGCTCCCCTTCGGCGGGATCAAGAGGTCCGGTATCGGCCGTGAACTCGGCAGGTACGGCATGGACGAATTCGCCAACAAGAAGCTGATCCGCGTCAAGCGCTGACGGCCCCACCCCGCTGCATCTTCCGGGTCGGCCTCCTGGCCAGAACCATCGGCGGAGTGCTCTTCGGCCATCTCGAAGACCGGCTGCGCCGGAAGAACACGCTGGTCATCACCCTCTCCCTGATGGGTCGGGCGACCACCCGGACCGGGCTGTTGCCCCGCTACTCCACCATCGGCGTCGTGGCCCCCATCCTGATGTCGGCGCTGCGGGCCGCACAGGGACCGGCCGTCGGCGGCGAGTGGAGCGGCCCGGTCCTGATGACGACCGAGGGCGTCGACGACGCGGTGCTGATCACCCTGACCATCTGGGGCGTGGTGGGTCCGAACGGCCGGCTGAGCGCGGTACAGCAGCAGTCCGCCGCCCCCGTACCGGAGGCGGCCCTGACCAAGTGCCCGTACCAAGTAACCCGTACGCGGTCCGGTACTCGCGGACGTTACGTATACGACGCGGTGCGGCGCCGTTCC
>NZ_JBHVFF010000363.1:0-7194 GCF_042801895.1 Streptomyces sp. NPDC057543
ATCAGGGCTTGTATATCCGCTGGGTGGGTCACCTGGTAGCCCCCGCCGCGGGTCACCTTCGCTACCTCGTCCACCTCGGCGCGGTCGGCCTCCGGGCCGACCGCGATGGCGAGGAGCGGTACCGGACGCTCCGGGTCGGCGATCCGCTTCAGTTCCGCGATCAGGGCGCTGCGGGAGATGGAGCGGCTGTCCTGGTTCGAGCCGTCGGTGAGGATCACCACCGCGTTGAACTTGCCCTTCACATACGTCGCCTGGGCGTCCTTGTACGCGGCCAGAGCGGTGTCGTACAGGCCGGTCGCGCCGCCCGGCACCGGCTGCAGCGCGGAGAAGGCCGCGGCGAGCCTCTCGCGGTGCGTACCGCCGCCCTTCGCCGGATCGCCGAGCCGGCCGGTCGGAACCAACCTGCGGTAGTCCTTGTCGCCGTCGAGCGTGGTGGCGAACTCCCAGAGCCCGATCTCGTCGTCCGGGGTGAACTGGTTGAGGGCCTGGATCAGGGACGCCTTGGTGACATCCATCCGGGACTGGTTGCGCCCCGGCAGGATCGTGGACATCGAACCCGAGGCGTCGACAACCGTCGTCAGCCGTGCGTTCTGAACCGTGATCGTCCACATGCCGAGCGTCTGTTGGAGGTCCTCGGCGGACGGCGCCGCGGTGGCCGCGGTGGCGTACGGCTGGGGCTTGCTGCCGCCCGCCGATGCGACCATCGACTCCCCGGCCGTCCCGTCCACGTTCCTGAAGCCGTGCTTCTTCAGGGTGACTTGCGCGCCGGGCTCGTTCAGCAGCGTCATGAACCGTAGCGCCGCCCGGCCCTCGGCCGTACTCATCCTGGCCTCGTCGACCAGCGTGTACGGATAGTCGAGCAGCGGGGTGCCGTCCTTGGGGTAGAAGAGATCGAGCCTTCCGCCGCCGGTCGACTTCGCGTTGTGGGCGAACGCGGCCTGCTCGGAGAGGAGCACCGCCTGGTTGCGGGCCGGATTGCCCTGCTCGGCGCCCGAATCGCTCTGCGTCAATGTTTCCAGCACCTGGGTGTCGCCGTCCGACATGCGCTGCGCCAGCAGCTTGGCGATCGCCGCGACTCTGGTGTCGCTGTCACCGCCCTGCTTCTCGGAGGACGTGCCGATGCTGGAGAGTGCGAGCAGCCCGGTGGCGCTGCGTGCCGGGTCCGCCGAGCCCAGGCGCACCTTGTCCGAGTCCAGGGCCGCGGCCGTCAGCTCGGCCCATGAGTACTTCTTCTTCGGCCAGCCGAGCTTCTTGGCCGCGGACGGCACCATGGCCATGGTGACGGGGGAGGAGGCGATGGAATCGCCTCCGGTGATCGGAATGCCGTCGCCGGAGCCCTTGGCCCGGTCGAGCCAGAGGTCGGAGTCGGGCAGCCAGATCTGATAGTCCGGGGTACGGGTGCCGGAGGAGATGGCGTCGGCGACCTTGTAGGAATCGCGCGCGACGACCCGCACATACAGACAGCGGCCGTCGGATCTCAGATTGTCCTCGCGCGCCTTGTCGGCGACGGCTCGCACGGCGGGGGCGATGTCCGGTGAGGCCACCATGGTGAGACGTACGGCGGAGTCCTCGCAGGACTTCGAGAACGACAGCAGGCCGCCCTGCGCCGCGACTACCGTTCCCGCCGCCACCGCGAGGACGAGCATGGTCGCGATCGCAACGGTGCGCCGACGGCGCGGCGGCGGACCGTCCCCGCTTCCATCGGTCGCGTAGTCGTCGGGCAAGCTGTGACGTCCCATGTCGGTGGTGCCCCTCCTTGAGGATGAACAAGGAAAAGGGGGACCACACCATCGGCAATGGTGGTTGTCCCCCGACCTGTCGCGCATGATCTTCGTACCTGCATTCGAGACCCTAGCGGGGCGCGGTGGGGCATGGGGCGTGAATGCACAACTCAAGGCAGGTGTATAGGTGGAGGCGGGGCACGTGGCTGATTCTTTTCCTCAGGAGGCTGTTTCACAACGGATCCTGCGGTCCGAAACGGTGCTGGTGCTGGCTCTCTCGCTGGGGGCCAGCGGAGTGTCTGCCCTGATCAGTTTTGTCGGATCGCTGACGAAACCAGGCGGTTTGAAGGAACAGGCCGCGACTCTCAACAGCTCGTACGCGCCGGGGCGCCCATGGCTTGATCTCGCCTGGCAACTCTTCGGTATCGCGACGGCCCTGGTGCCCGTCGCCCTCGTTGCGCATCTGTTGATCAGGGAGGGCACCGGTCTGCGGGCCATCGGCTTCGACCGGTCCAGGCCGTGGCCGGACCTGGGGCGCGGCGCGCTGGTCGCGGCGGGCATCGGAAGTGCCGGGCTCGCCTTCTATCTGGTGGCGCGGGCAGCCGGTTTCAATCTGACGGTGGTTCCGGAGTCATTGCCCGACGTGTGGTGGAGATTCCCGGTCCTGATCCTCTCCGCACTGCAGAACTCCGTGGTGGAGGAAGTGATTGTCGTCGGGTACCTGCTGCGCAGGCTCGGGCAGTTGGGGTGGACGCCGATGGCCTCCCTGGCGGCGAGTTCGGTGCTGCGCGGCTCGTACCACCTCTATCAGGGCATCGGTGGGTTCATCGGCAACATGGTGATGGGCGTGGTCTTCGTGCTGCTGTACCGGCGCTGGGGGCGGGTCGGTCCGCTGGTGGCGGCGCATGCGCTGCTCGACATAGGGGCGTTCGTCGGATACGCCCTGCTGGCCGGGAAAGTGGGGTGGCTGCCCACGCCGTGAGTGGAGTGGGCGTCGGTCGGGGATGTTCGGCGGGTGAAGAGGGGCGTCGGTGGGCGGTGTTCGGTGCGGAGCGCGTACGGGAGTGGTCCGTACGCCCTCCGTCGCGTTGTCGCCGGAAGGGTCAGAATGCCGTGAGCAGTTCGCCGTCGATGACCGTGACGGCGCTGCCGGTCAGCAGGGTGCGTTCGCCGCGCAGCGAGGTGTGGACCAGGCCGGAACGGGCGGAGGCCTGTAGTCCGGTCAGCTCGTCACGGCCGAGGCGGGCCGACCAGAAGGGGGCCAGTGCGGTGTGCGCGCTGCCGGTCACCGGGTCCTCATCGATCCCGACGCGTGGGAAGAAGCCGCGGGAGACGAAGTCGTAGCCGCGGGAGGGGTCCTCGGCGGCGGCCGTGGCGATGACGCCCCGCCGGGAGAGGCGGGCCACTGTGGAGAGATCCGGGGTCAGCCCTCGTACGGTCGCCTCGTCGGCCAGTTCCACGACCAGGTCGCCGATGTGGGGGCCGGTGTCGTGGACGGAGAGCGGTTCCGCGCCCAGGGCGGCGCCCAGTCCGGCCGGGACGGGCTCCGGTGTCAGAGGGGCTGTGGGGAAGTCGAGGGTGACCGTGCCGTCCGGGTGGCCGGTCGCTGTGAGGATTCCGCACCGCGCCGTGAAACGCACCGTGCCGCTTGCCGCCCCGGTGGTGTGCAGGACGTGCGCGGTCGCGAGGGTGGCGTGCCCGCACATGCCCATTTCTGTCGTCGGGGTGAACCAACGCAGTGCCCAGTCCGCTTCGCTGCCCAGCGGCAGCCGGTGGGCGAAGGCGGTCTCGGAGAGGTTGACCTCCGTGGCGATCGACTGGAGCTGCGCGTCGTCGGGAAAGGTGTCGGAGTCCAGCAGTAGGACTCCTGCCGGATTCCCGGTGAAGGGGCGGTCGGTGAACGTATCGACGATTCGGATCCTCATGACGCCGACCGTACGTGCGGCGGAACGCGACAGGACAAGGCCAATTCGGTGTCGCTGGACCGAAATGCCCGGCCGCCGGCGGGGCCTTCGACCGCCTGCCACCGATTCCGGCCGCTGCTCCGTCCATGAGCGGTGAGCGCCGGGCGCGATGCGGCGGCCCGGGAGTGTCAGAGGCGGGCGGTATGTTTCGCGCATCGGACCGAGGAGGCCCCATGGCGACCAGGTGGAGCTTGACGATCGACTGCGCGCACCCGGCGAAGCTGGCCGAGTTCTGGGCGCTGGCACTGGGCTATACGGCGAAGCCCGCGCCCGCAGGCTTCGGGAGCTGGGAGGAATGGTTCGCTCATCACGGGATCCCGAAGGACGAGTGGGACCAGGGCGCGTACCTGTGCGATCCGGACGGGGTGGGCCCCAACCTGTCCTTCCTGCAAGTGCCGGAGTCGAAGGTGGTGAAGAACCGACTGCATCTGGACGTGCAGGTGGGGGGCGGTCGTGATGTGCCCTGGGAGGTGCGATGGCCACGAGTGGTCCAGGCGGTGGAGCGGCTGACCGCTGCGGGTGCGACCGTGATCCGTGAGGACGAGTTGCGGGGCAGACCTGATCACGTGATGCTGGCCGACCCGGAAGGAAACGAGTTCTGCCTGGTCTGACGCGACTGCCCCAGTCCTTTACAGGTACTGAACGCCGAGTTCCAGATGGCCCGTTGGTGCCCGCGGTTGCATCCGCGGGGGCACTGCGGGTTCCGTCGAACTCACCTTCTGTGGGGCGGGCGTCCGGTACAGAGCCGGGCACCGGCGAGGCCGACCACCACCTCCGAACAGAGGGATTCCCGTTCGCCGGGCAGCGGCTCCGGCGAAGGGTTTATGGGAGGGGGCCGCACTGGTCGGCGACCGGAGCCAGGTTCGCCGGTGTGGTACCACCTGCTGTGGTTGAGGGAGCTGGAGGCAGATCTGTCGGGAGAGCTGTTGGGGCCTGGGAGTCTGATCCGGGCGGAGAGGCGGCTGCCTGAGATGATTCACGTGTTCGTCATCACCTGGATCGGATAGCGCTTCTCTTGCCACTGCAGGCCGGGCGCGTCGCCTGTGCACCCTCTACCCGGGGCGGCCGTTGTTGCCGACGACCCTCACGGATCACCCCTTCCCGGACCGCACAGAGAGATAAGGGGGAAAGTACGTCACTCCGTCGTCCATGAACAGGAGTGACGCAGAAGCTCCCAGGTCAACGGGCGAGCATGCGCCCTTGGGCTGCGTCACCCCGGGTGTCCGGGAGATTCGCTGCGAAAGACCACTGAGGTGTGAAGGTTCGCTGAGACGGAGCCGGGCTGGTGCGGCATCGGTGAGATCAGAGAAACCTTCGCCGAGACAGGTCAAGCAGTTGTCCTGTCTCAACGAAGCCAGTCGTCCGCGCCAGCGCTGACCTGCGTGGGCCGGATTGGGTGAGACGCAGGGACTCGGTTCGTTGTGACAGATCTCGGGGGTCGGGGCCGGAGCAGGCTGCGTGCTGTCCCGCCTCAAGTCGGGCTGCCGCTGTGCTGGTCTGGCCTTCACACTCTGGCGCTGGCGACACCCAAGCCGTCCATGTAGTCGCGGACTCGCGTGATCAGTCCGTTGCGGACGTGGAGTATCAGGAGACCGGGGACGGCGAACGTGGTGGCCTTGGTCGCCAGTGTTCCCACCACGACATGCTCGGCGATGATCACTTCCGGATCGGCGGTCTCGTAGGCCGCGGTCCTCCTGACCTCCTGCACCTGGGCGGGGCTGGCGCCCCAGGCCGCTCGGTATCCGGCGCGCACGGCCTCACGCCCCTCGTAGCGAGGCGGGAAACCGGGAGAGGCGAACGGGAACTCGTGCACCGCGTCCATGGTGTAGAGATCAGCGAGATCGTCTGGGGACTTGTCGAGCATGGCCTGGTAGTAGCAGGTCAGCACCTCGTGAGGGGTGCGAACAGCAGGTGTATCCAGATGCGACACAGAGGTTGTTCCATTCGCTCAACACTTGTTGACCCATTCACCATAGGGTCGGTCGGAAGTTCGGTCAACGGCTGTAGAGTGAATTGGTGTCCACTCCTCGCCAGTCCCGCGCCGACCGCCGCCGAGCGACCGAGGCGCGCATCCTCGACAGCGCCCGGGAGCTGTTCGCCGAGAAGGGGTTCGAGCGCACCACCATTCGCGCCGTGGCGGCCGCGGCGAGCGTCGACCCGGCTCTGGTCATGCAGTACTTCGGCTCGAAGCGGGAGCTGTTCACCCAAGCCGTGCAGGCCTTCCCCGCTCCGCTGACGGCCACTGATACCGACGTGCTCGTCGATCAGTTGCTGGCCTCGCTCGGCCTCAAGCTCGGCGGTCTCCCCGAAGGCACGCTGGCGATGATGCGGTCCATGCTCACCGACCAGGCAGCAGCCGATCACGTCCGTGTCGCCCTCGGCCGGCAGATCGACAGCGTCGGTGCCGCCCTGCCCGCGGCCGAGGATCCCGAACTGCGCGCCGCACTAGTTGTCACCACGTTGCTGGGCGTCACCATCGGCCACCAGTTCCTCGGCCTGGCCTCGCTTCGTGAGGCCCCTGTCGATCGCATCGCCGCGTTGCTCCGCCCGGCCATCAAGGCCCTGGCAGGACCGCCGGAGTGAACGCGACGCCACCGATGCTCGGTGCGTGGAACGCAGCTTCCGTGATCCTGCGGAGTGGGCAGGCCGTAGTCAGGCTCGGCAGCGGCGGCGAGACTGCGGAGGAAGGAGTCCAACGTCTCGTGGGCTGGACGCAGAGCAGACGCGTCACCTCGAACGCTTCGGCGTCCTTCGGCTCGATCCGCTCGTCCGCGCGGATATCGACGACCACCGCCGAGCCGTCCGCGTGGTGGATGAAGCAGTCCAGGGCATGACGACGCTCCCGCTCGCCGTCATGCCAGTGCAGCCAGAATGGCTGCGAGCCAATTCCCACCACGCCCGGGTCGAATTCCATCAGCGGCAGCCGTCCCGCTCCAGCCACGGTTCGAAGCCGACGTGCCGCCCGGACTTCGCCGCCCAGTACCGGCCCGGGAAGTGACGCTCACCGCGCGACCAGCGAAACGCGCGCACGGGAGGGGCGTCCTCGAACCGGCCTGTCACGCAGTCCCGTACCGGACGCCGACGACGCCCGTGCATCGAGTCCACGTACGACAACTCGACGCACGGCCCCGCGTGATCCGCCCCAACCGGTGCAGCCACCCAGCACCCCCAGCGCGCTCGACCGCGCGACCAGGTTCGCTGAGGCAGAAGCCCGAACGACTCGGTTCGTTGAGAGAACGACTCGATTGAGTGAGACAGGACAGCTGAGTGAGTGTCCCGTCCCATTCGACCTTCTCGCCAGGCACGTCGGTGACCAGGGGATAGACAAATCACGGTGAACATGGCAGCTCACGAAATCCCAGGAGACGTTGTCGTCCAGGTTGACGCGTGTGCAGACGTCCCAGCCTTCGTTGTCGGCGGTTTCCGTTCGTGAGTGTCTGGGAGGGCGGGCACCTTCGATGGAGGTCCAGACGGCCCGGCAAGGGCGAGTCACCGACGGATCAACGAGC
>NZ_JBHVFF010000364.1:0-7151 GCF_042801895.1 Streptomyces sp. NPDC057543
GCTCCGCTCGTCCTCGGTGATCCGCTCGCGCCGCACGGCGCGAGCGGTCGCGGCTTCCAGGGCGGCGACGGCCTGACGGGCGGCCGCCTCGTTGACGTCGATACCGTTGACCTCGTGGCCGGCGCGGGCGAGGACCTCGGCGATGCCGGTGCCCATGGTGCCGAGGCCGACGACGGCGATGGTGCTGAGCGGGGTGTCCATCACGGGACTCCAGAGAATGAGTGACGACTGTGAGGAGCACGGCGTGCGCTGAAAGGGCGAACTGGCGCAACGCGTGCGGGAATTGCGTGTCGTGGTGCTCAGGGTCGGGGAACGCTGGGCGCGCCCGGACCGGGAAGGGGCGACGGACTCTGTCCCGAAGTCACGTCTCGCAAAGCTGCCGAACCGACAAGCACTCCGGATGGCTGCGTCACCAGGCCACCGGAGCCGGCGGGGATTGTGTCCCGCTCACATGAGCTTAACCGGTGGGTAACGAGCGCGCCAGCCCCGGGTTGCCGTGGGCCATGTCACATTCGCCCCGGCCCTCGATACGCAGAGTCCCCGTCGATACGCTGACGGTCATGGACGAGGAGTTCCGGTCACTGACGGACCGGCTGGCTGACGAGGCGGGGGAGTCGGCGGCGTTCCGCAGACTGCTCGCCACCGACGACGACGAGGAACTGGCCCGCGTCCTCGTGGAACGCGAACGCCCGCTCTGGGCAAGGGAGATCGCCGCGTTCCGACTCGGCTGCGCCGGTGACCGACGGGCCTTCGAGGCGTTGGTCCTGCTCCTCAACCACCGTGACCCCGAGCGCTGCGTCCGCGCCGCCCACGCCCTGCTGCGCCTCGGCGACCCCCGCACCCCGCGGGCAGCCGCCGCCCTGGCCACCAACACCCTGCGCACCGCGTACGCCCTGCATCCGGTACGGCTCCTCACCGCCCTGCGGGCCCCGGAGTCCGTGCCGACGCTGATGAGCACCCTGGAGCGGCTGCTGGCCCCCGGCGATCCGTACTGGCGGGTGGCGCTCGCCTGCGTGGAGGGGCTCGGGCAACTCGGGGACGAGCGGGCCCGCCCGCTCCTGGAGGCGGCGGTGCCGCACCCGCGACTGGGCGGCGCGGCGCGGGACGCGCTCAGCCGGCTGCGGGGGCCGGAGGCCTGAGAGCGCGTACGTAGCGCAACTCGGGCACGAGTGCGCCGTCCACCTCGAAGGTCTCCTCGGCGCCATCGGGGAAGAAACCGGCGCGCTCGTAGAAGCGGCGGGCCGGGGTGTTCTCCTTCAGGACCCACAGCGCCAGGTCCGGGAAACCGTCCGCGGCGGCGCGCGTGAGCATCTCCGTCATCAGGGCGCGGCCGGCCCCGGTCCCGATCTGCTCGGGCGCCACATAGATCGCGTACAGCTCGCCCCGCGCCGTCCGTCGGCCGTTCTCGCGGTACGGGCCATAGCAGGCCCAGCCGATCACCCCGAGGCCCCGCCGCTCGGCCACCACATTCACGACCGTGCTGCCCTCGGCGAAGAATCCGCGGCGCCGCCGCGCGTCCTCGGCGATGTCCATGGCGTCGAGATGCGACTGCGGCATCAGCCCGGCGTACGCGGCCTGCCAGCCGCGCACCCGGACCTTCGCGACCGCCTCGCAGTCGTCGACGGTCATGTCCCGCACGCGCACATCGGGCATGCGGGGCGGCGTCGTCCGTATCGTCATACGGGCCATCCTGACTCATGCGCCAGGATGGCCCGTACCTGTTTGCCCGGCCCTGGTTCGGCGGCCGTCAGCCGCGGAAACCGAGCAGGCCGTGCAGGATGCTGCCCCTGCTGCCGGCTTTCGCTCCCGAATCGACCGATTTCGCCGCCGCCCTGCCCGTCAGCGGAACCGGGTCGGGGGACTTCGCACAGACCGCGTCCGCGCCGGCGGGGCTGCCGCTGCCGCGCGGGACGGTGCCCTTGGCGAGATAGTCCGCCAGATAGGTGTCCAGGCAGTCGTTGCCGCTCAGCGTGATGCCGTGGTTTCCGCCGCCCTGCTCGACCACCAGGCTGGAGCCGCGTAGTTTGCGGTGCAATGCGACACCGCCTTCGTACGGCGTGGCCGCGTCCTCGGTGGCCTGGAAGAGGAGCGCCGGCGGCAGGTTGCTGTTGGAGACCCGTACCGGGTTCAGCGGCTCCACCGGCCAGTCGGCGCACGGGGCGTTGTACCAGGTGTTGTTCCAAGTGAAGAAGGGCGCCTTGGCCTGGACGTTCCAGCTGTCGTTGCGCCAGGTGTTCCATTCGCGGGGCCACTGGGCGTCGCGGCACTGCACGGCCGTGTAGACCGAGTACCCGTTGTCGCCCTTCGCGTCGACCGCGCCGAACTTCATGTACGCCTTCACGAGCGCGTCCTGGTCGTGGTCGTTCACATACGCCGCGAACGCGTTGGCCAGGTAGGGCCAGTAGCCGTTGTAGTAGCCGCCCGGCAGGAAGGTGTCCTCGACCTCGCTCCCCCCGACCATTCCGCCCGCGGGGTGTGCCTCGACGGCGTCACGCATCGCGTACCAGGCACGCTCGACCGCTGCGGGGTCGCTGCCGAGCCCGTACGTGCTGTCGTGCTTCGCCACCCAGGCGGCGAACGCCTTGTGACGGGCGTCGAAAGCGTAGTTCTGGCCGATGTTGTCGTCGTACCAGACGCCCTCCGGATCGACGTTCGAGTCGAGCACCAGGCGCCGCACCCGCTCCGGGAACAGCTTGGCGTACACCGCGCCGAGGTAGGTCCCGTAGGAGTACCCGAAGTAGTTGAGCTGCCCGGAACCGGTCGCCTGCCGGATCACATCGAGGTCCTTGGCGGCGCTGACCGTATCCATGTGGGGCAGCAGATCCGGATACTTCGCCCCGCATGCCTCCGCGAACGAGCGGGCCCGGTTCCGATTGGCATCCTCCACGGCGGGCGAGCCCGGCATCGAGTCGGGACGCAGCGGAGCGAAGTACTGCGGTACGCAGTCCATCGCGGGCTCGCTCTTCCCGACGCCGCGCGGGTCGAAGCCGATCACGTCGTACTGCGCGGCAATCGGCTTCGGCAGCGAGGACGCGACGAAGCCGGCCATTGAGAGGCCGCTGCCGCCGGGGCCGCCGGGGTTGACGAACAGCGGGCCCTGGAAGGTCTTCGAGGTGTGCGGGATCCGGGACAGGGCGAGGGTGATCCGCCGGCCGGACGGATCGTCATGATCGAGCGGTGTACTGACCGATGAGCACTGCAGCCTCGGGTACGACTCGGTGCCGCAGTCGGTCCATGTGAGCTGGTCCGCGGCGCGCGGCGTGCCGGTGTCGGCGGTCGCCGGGGGCGGAGCGGCGGTCACCAGACCGGCGACCGTCGCACCGATGGCGAACAGAATTCCTGGACGTTTCGTCATATGGCCTCCCGTGGTGGGGGAAACGCGGCTGCGCGGGGTGCAGCCCCCGCCGCATGCTCCCCGCATTCACGCCAGGAAGGACCTGTTCTGGTGAGAGTTGACCCATTTGCCCCCACCGGTTGCGCCGGACCCCGACTCGGAATACGTCACACCGCACTGTCGGAGCAGGGTCAGCCGGGTCGGCCCGGGGGCGTCGAGCGGTGACCGCTGCTTCTGGCGCAGGGGCGGCTCGCGGGCCGAGCCCTCGTGCGAGGAGCCGATGCCGAACTCGGTCGCCGGCTCGTGGACGTGCCGTGTGATGCGCCGCTGGTACCACTTGGGCGCACAGGCGCACGGAGGTCCCACTCCGGCGGACCGGGCGGAACCTCCGTCGAAGGTGCGCGTGGTCACCGCGTCGGTGGTGAAGAGCGCGCCGTTCCCGGCCGTGGCGGGGTTCTCGACCGGATTGTCCCAGCGTATGGGCGCCTCCTCGGTAGCATTGGAGTAGATAATGGAACGCTTGTTCCCTTGATCGTTTTCTCCCCTTCGTCCCGGCCCGGATTTTGAGCGGCGTGCCGGAGGTGATTGGCTCAGCACACCCCGAACAACCGAGTGCTGGAGGAACAGGCATGGCGCAGGTCGAGGCCACGACAGAGCGAGTCATCGCGGCGGACGCGGAGACGGTGTTCGACGCGCTGGCCGATTACGCGGAGACCCGGAGCAAGGTGCTGACCGGCCACTTCAGCGAGTACGAGGTGCGCGAGGGCGGTGACGGTGAGGGGACCCTCGTCCACTGGAAGCTCCAGGCCACCAGCAAGCGGGTGCGCGACTGCCTGCTGGAGGTCACCGAGCCCACCGACGGCCGGCTCGTGGAGAAGGACCGCAACTCCTCCATGGTCACCACCTGGACCGTCACCCCGGCCGGTGAGGGGAAGTCGAAGGCGGTCGTGTCGACCGTCTGGAACGGCGCCGGCGGCATCGGCGGATTCTTCGAGAAGACCTTTGCCCCCAAGGGACTTGGCCGGATCTACGACGAGCTGCTGCAGAACCTCGCCACCGAGGTCGAGAAGTAGCTCCACGCTCCGGTAGTTCCACGCTCCCTTGACCGGCCTCACCGGTTCGGGTGGTCTTCTCGGCTCGTCGGTTGTGCGCCGTAGTGGCTCTCACCGGGGGATAAGCCCCCCGAGTGCGCCGTCAGCGCCCCCCGTCGCGTTTGCCCTCGCTCGTCACCCGATGCGAGAAATGGGCGGCGCAGATGCGACGAGGGGAGCGGCACGTGGTGGGTGGGATCACTCTGTTGGAGGACGAGCCGAGCGGCACGGGGGCCGCCGAGGCGGCGACCACGCTGTCGATGCCGCAGCCCTCGCCGCTCCCCGCCGAGAAGGAGGCCGCCGCCGCTCCGTCCGCCGTGCCGGACACCAGCCCCCGCCACATCCGGCTGGTCTTCCTCGGACTGATGCTGACGCTGCTGCTCGCGGCGCTCGATCAGATGATCGTCGCCACCGCACTGCCGAAGATCGTCGGTGAGCTGCACGGCCTGGAGAAGATGTCCTGGGCCGTCACCGCATACCTCCTCGCCTCCACCATCGGACTGCCGATCTACGGAAAGCTCGGCGACCTCTTCGGCCGCAAGGGCGTCTTCCAGTTCGCGATCGTCGTCTTCGTCATCGGCTCCGCACTGGCCGGCTGGTCCCGCACCATGGACGAACTGATCGCCTTCCGTGCCGTCCAGGGCATCGGCGGCGGCGGACTCATGATCGGTGTCCAGGCGATCATCGCGGATGTCGTGCCACCCCGGGAACGCGGCCGGTTCATGGGGCTCATCGGCGCCGCCTTCGGCCTCGCCTCGGTCGCAGGCCCGCTGCTCGGCGGCTTCTTCACCGACCATGCCTCCTGGCGCTGGTGCTTCTACATCAATGTCCCGTTCGGTCTGATCACCCTCGCCGTCATCACTGTCGTCCTGAAACTCCCCCGGCCCACGGTCCGCCCCCGCCTCGACATCCTCGGCGCGGTGCTGCTCGCGGCCGCCTCCACCTGCCTGGTACTGCTGACCAGCTGGGGCGGTACGGAGTACGCCTGGGGATCGCGCACCATCCTGGGGCTCGGCGCCGGGGCCGTCGGAACGGCCCTGCTGTTCCTCGTCGTCGAGCACCGGGCAGCCGAACCGATCATTCCGCTGCGGCTGTTCCGTGACTCGATCTTCAATGTCACCGCACTCGTCGGCGCGGTCGTCGGGGTCGCGCTGTTCGGCGCCGCCAGCTATCTGCCGACGTTCCTGCAGATGGTCGACGGCGCCACGGCCACCGAGTCCGGGCTGCTGATGCTCCCGATGATGGGCGGCATCGTCGTCGCGTCCGTCGTCTCCGGCCAGCTGATCTCCCGTACCGGCCGCTACCGCGTCCATCCGATCCTCGGCGGCGCCGTCTCGGTGGTCGGCATGTGGCTGCTCTCCCGGCTCGAGACCGGTACGCCGCGCCTCGAATACAGCATCGCGCAGGCCGTGCTCGGCATCGGGATCGGCCTGATCATGCCGGTACTCGTGCTCGCCGTGCAGAACTCCGTACAGCCCGCCGATCTCGGCGCCGCCACCAGTGCCAACAACTACTTCCGGCAGATCGGCGGCAGCGTCGGCGCCGCCGTCTTCGGGACGCTCTTCGCCGGACGCCTCGCTGACGCGCTCGCGGTCCGTCTCCCGTCCGGCGCCGATCTGCCCGACCCCGAGTCGATCACCCCGCAGTTGGTCCATGCCATGGAGCCCGCGCTGCGCGACAGTTATATCCAGGCGTACGCCGACGCGATGCCGCGGATCTTCCTCTACCTCGTGCCGGTGCTCGCGCTCGGCCTGTTCTTCGCCTTCTTCCTCAAGGAGAAACCGCTGGTGTCCCACCACAGCCCCGAAACCGCCGCCGAGTCCGCACCGATCCCCGCCGCCCGCGCCACCGCCGCCGCTCCGCCGCCCGTGTACCTGTCGGGCGTGCCCGTGTGCGGCAGCGTCCAGCACCCCGACGGTACGAAGGTCCCGCGTGCCGCCCTCACCCTCATCGACGTCCAGGGACAGCAGGTCGGACGGGGTGCGAGCGGGGACGACGGGCGGTACGCGCTGAGCGTGCCCGGCGCCGGCAGTTACGTCCTCATCGCCGCGGCAGGTGGCCACCAGCCGCAGGCCGTCAGCGTCACCGTGGGCGAACGGCCCGTCGAACTCGACGTGGTGCTCGGTGGTGCCGGGCGGCTCGCCGGGACCGTCGTCACCGCCGACGGCATCCCGGTGCGCGATGCCGCCGTCACCCTCACCGATGTGCGCGGCGAAGTGGTCGCGTCCACCCGCAGCGGCCGCGAAGGCGGTTATGTGATCACGGAGTTGGTGGCCGGCGAATACACCTTGGCCGCCAGCGCCCCCGCCTTCCGGCCCGCCGCCCTGCCGGTGAGCGTGCAGGCTGCCAGGGAGACCCGGCAGGACATCGAACTCGCCGGTGGTGCGGTGCTGCGCGGCGTGGTACGGGCGAGCGGCGGCCGGCCCGTCGAGGACGCCCGGGTCACGCTCCTGGACGCGGCGGGCAATGTGGTCGACACCCTGACCACCGGGCCCGACGGCGCATTCCGGTTCGTCGACCTGTCCACCGGTGAGTACACGGTGATCGCGGCCGGGTATCCGCCGGTGGCCACCGTCCTCCAGGTCGCCGGTGGCGGACGGACCGAACGCGACCTCCAACTGGGACACGAGGACTGACTGTTCCACGGGACGGCGTCGTCCCAGCGCCCGGCGCCCGGCCGGGACCGCGCCGGAGGCGGGGTGCGCCGGGCGCACCACCCCCGGGGG
>NZ_JBHVFF010000365.1:0-7086 GCF_042801895.1 Streptomyces sp. NPDC057543
GGATCCTGCCGGCCTCCGCCGTCACGTACGAGTGGATCCCGCGCGAGCAGAACAAGCACGCGGACCGGCTCGCCAACGAGGCGATGGACGCGGGCAAGCGCGGCAGGCAGTGGGAGCCGTCGTCGTCGACGGCCGCACTCGACACCCCCCGTCCCTCGACGACCGCCGTCCTGCCGCCGGTCTCCGGGCCGCCCGGTGACGCGGCGGCGGGCGCGGCGAAGGCCCGCGCGGCGATGTCCCCCCGCCCGGGAGCCGCTACGGGCGCGGCACCGGCGGCGGTCACGGCCGCGCCCCAGGTGGGCTGGGCCGCGGCGCCCGACCTCGGGACGCCCGCCACCTTCGTACTGCTGCGGCACGGCGAGACCGCCCTCACCCCCGAAAAGCGTTTCTCAGGCAGTGGCGGCAGCGACCCCGAACTCTCGGCGACCGGTCGTGACCAGGCCGAACGCATCGCCCGGTCGCTGGCCGCCCGCGGCACGATCGAGGAGATCGTCAGCTCCCCACTGCGCCGCTGCCGCGAAACGGCGGCCGCGGTGGCGGCCCGGCTCGGTCTGGAGGTCCGGATCGAGGACGGCCTGCGCGAGACGGACTTCGGCGCCTGGGAGGGGCTGACGTTCGCCGAGGTACGCGAGCGTTACGGCCCCGACCTGGACGCCTGGCTCGCCTCCGCGAAGGCCGCCCCCACCGGCGGCGGCGAGAGCTTCGCCGAGGTCGCCCGCCGCGTCGCGGCCACTCGCGATCGCCTCACCGCCCGTTACGCGGGCCGCACGGTTCTCCTGGTCACCCATGTGACGCCGATCAAGACCCTGGTCCGGCTGGCGCTCGGCGCCCCGCCGGAAGCCATGTTCCGGATGGAACTCTCGGCGGCCTCGGTGTCCGCGGTCGCGTACTACTCGGACGGGAACGCGTCAGTCAGGCTGCTGAACGACACGTCGCATCTGAGGTAGGGGGCGGCGGCGGTCACGGCCGCGCCCCTTGATGTGGGGCGGGCAGCGGGCCTGGAGTCGCCGTGTCCGGCACTTGATGTGGGGCGGTCAGCGGGCCTGGAGTCGCCGTGTCCGGCACTTGATGTGGGGTGGGCAGCGGGCCTGGAGTCGCCGTGTCCGGCACTTGATGTGGGGTGGGCAGCGGGCCTGGAGTCGCCGTGTCCGGCACTTGATGTGGGGTGGGCAGCGGGGGCCCGGAGCCGCCGCGTCCGGCACTCTACGCACGGCTCGTCATGCCTTGGCCTTCTGCCGCGTGCCATCGGCCCCGCCACCTGCCCCCCGTCAGCCGCGCAGCGCCGCGGCCTCGCGCGCCAGCCGCTCCACCCGCGCCCAGTCCTTCGCCGCCACCGCGTCCGCCGGGACCATCCAACTGCCACCTACACAGCCGACGTTGGGCAGAGCCAGATAGGACGGCGCGGACGCGAGGGAGATGCCGCCCGTCGGGCAGAACCGGGCCTGCGGCAGCGGCGAGGAGAGCGCCTTCAGATACGCCGTGCCACCCGCCGCCTCGGCCGGGAAGAATTTCATCTCGGTGACCCCGTGCTCCAGCAGCGCCACCACCTCGGACGTCGTCGAGACGCCCGGCAGGAACGGCACCCCCGATGCCTTCATCGCGTCCAGCAGCGTCTCCGTCCAGCCTGGGCTCACCAGGAACCGGGCGCCCGCGGCAATGGTGTCGGAGACGTTCCGTACGGAGATCACCGTGCCCGCGCCGACCACCGCGTCGGGCACCTCGGCTGCGATCGCCCTGATCGCGTCCAGTGCCGCGGCGGTGCGCAGCGTCACCTCGATGGCCGGGAGCCCGCCCGCGACCAGGGCCCGGGCGAGAGGCACCGCGTCGGCGGCATCCTCCAGAACGACAACGGGCACGACGGGGGCAAGGTCCAGCACAGAGGAGGTCATGCGCTCATCCTGCCGCGCACACAGCACACTACGCAACGAGCGTTGCGCAGGATGCAACGTGTGTGGCGCGCGCGACACGATCGAGCCCACCGGCTCAGTGGATCTCGGTCACCACGACATCGAGCGACCACGCCCGCCCGGCCCGCGCGGGGGCCTCGGCCTCCACCACGTACCCGAGTTCCCGCAAGGTCTCCAGCAGTTCCGCAGGCCCCTTCGGCCGGGCGCCCGACAGCAGCAGATCGCGGACCATCCGGCCCTTCGTCGCCTTGTTGAAGTGGCTGACCACGGACCGTTTCTCGACGCCGTCCACCATCTGGGCGTGCAGCACCCGCACGCTCGCCGTGCGCTCCGCCACCTCACCCTTCGGCTTCCAGGCCGCGGTGTACGCGGACGACCGCAGGTCCAGGACCAGCCCGTCCCCGGCCGCCTCCGGCAGGACCGCCGCCATCGGGTCACGCCAGTACGCCCCGAGCGCGCCGAGCCCGGGCAGCTTCACTCCCATCGAGCAGCGGTACGAAGGAATCCGGTCGCCCACCCGCACGGCGCCCCACAGCCCGGAGAAGACCAGCAACGACTTTCCGGCCCGCCGCTTGGCCGCCGCGTCCAGCGAAGCCAGATCGAGGGCGTCGTACAGCACTCCCGTGTAGACCTCCCCGGCCGGACGTGTCCCCGCCGTCCGCAGCTCGACGTTCTTCGCGATCTCGCCGCGCAGCCCCTCGCTGAGCCCGAGCACCTCACGGGCCTTCTCCTCGTCCGCCGTGCACAGCTCGACCAGCTCGTCCAGGACCGCGGCCCGTGCCGTGGCCAGCCCCGGCAGCGACAGCGACTCCGGCTTCAGGGGTGCTCCGCGCCCCGACGCGGCCTTTCCTTCGGAGGGCGGCAACAGCACGAGCACGGCGGTTCTCCTTCGTACGTACGCACAGGCAGACGGGCCGAGAAGGCCCGCGCACCAGCGTACGGGGGCCATCGGTACCGCCACGGGGGCCGGTCCCGGCGAATCAGGGCCGGACAGCAGCCCCACGCCCGGCCGCCACCCGGGATGCCGCCCGCCCCGCCCCGCCATACGCTCGATGCATGCCCCGCCGCCATCTCCACATGACCGGGCCGGCCGACACCCCGCTGAGGGCGGCCCTGCGTAAGCTGCGTGCCGAACTCGACGTGCCCGACGGCTTCCCGCCCGACGTCCTCGCGGAGGCGGCACAGGCGGCGGGCGCCCCGGCGGTGTCGGCCCACCGGGACGCGACGGACCTGCCGTTCTTCACCATCGACCCGCCCACGTCGACCGACCTCGACCAGGCCATGCACCTCGAACGCCGACGCCACGGCTTCCGCGTGCACTACGCCATCGCCGACGTCGCCGCCTTCGTACGCCCCGGCGCCGCACTCGACACCGAGGCACACCGCCGGGTGACGACCCTCTACTTCCCGGACGGGCAGGTGCCGCTCCACCCCACCTCGCTCTCCGAGGACGCTGCCAGTCTCCTCCCCGGCCGGACCCGCCCCGTCCTGCTCTGGCAGATCGATCTCGACGCCGAGGGCGGCACGGTCGCCACCTCGGTACGCCGGGCCCTCGTCCGCAGCCGCGCCAAACTCGACTACGCGGGTGTCCAGCGGCAGATCGAAACGGGCACCGCCGAAGAGCCCCTGGCCCTGCTCCGGGACATCGGACGGCTCCGCGAGGAACAGGAGGTCGCCCGCGGCGGAATCTCCCTCAACGTGCCCGAGCAGGAGATCGTCGCGCGCGACGGCACGTACGGCCTTGACTACCGCGCCCCGCTGCCGGCCGACGGCTGGAACGCCCAGATCTCCCTGCTGACCGGTATGGCCGCCGCCCACCTCATGACGGAGACCGGCACCGGCATCCTGCGGACCCTCCCGGTCGCCCCGGACGGCGCCGTGGCCCGGCTCCGGCGCTCGGCCGAGGCGCTGCACATCGACTGGCCGCACCATGTCCCGTACGCCGAGGTCGTCCGCTCCCTCGACCCGAGGAGGACCACCCACGCCGCGTTCCTCCAGGAGTGCACCACCCTCCTGCGCGGCGCCGGCTACACCGTCTTCGCACACGGCGAACTCCCCACTCCCGCCGTCCACGCCGCCGTCGCCGACCTCTACACGCACTGCACCGCCCCGCTGCGCCGCCTCGTCGACCGGTACGCGGCCGAGCTGTGCGTCGCCGCCGTCGCGGACCAGGACCCGCCCGAGTGGGTCCTCGCCGCGCTGCCCGGCCTGCCGAAGGAGATGGCGGACGGAACGAGGCGCGCCAACACGGTGGAGCGCGAATGCGTCGACGTGGTCGAGGCCGCGCTCCTCAAGGACCGGATCGGTGAGGTCTTCGACGCGTACGTGATCGATGTGTCGGAGCAGGAGCCGACCATGGGCACCGTCCACATCGACGACCCGGCCGTTGTCGCCCGCGTCGAGGGCGGTACGGCGAAGCTCCCCCTGGGGGAGCGGCTGCCGGTCAGGCTCGCCCGGGCGGACCCCGGCTCGGCGAAGGTCCTCTTCGCCCCCGCGTGAGCGCGGCCACGACGGCACCCGGATCATCCGCGTGAAACCGCACGGTCCGCGCCCGCCCGTGCTTTCCGAGCGGCCGCACGAACGCCACCGGAGAGACCAACTCCACGGTCACCGTTGTCCGGCCGCCGACGACGAGGTCCAGCACCCCGTCCGTACCCAGCCGCACCGGCCCGCCCTCGGGAGAGCGCCGCTCGCGTTCACCGCACCCGCCCGCATCGGACGACTCCGCACCCTCCTGTGCCACGATCGAAGGAAGAACTCCCATCTCACGGACGGCGGGTTCATCGATGTCCCAATCTGGCGAGCGACCGAGGAAGGGGCGTGACATGACTGCCATGCCGCACGAACCGCTCACGCAGGCGGACGTCCTGCTGGAGGGCTTCCTGGCGCTGGATACGCCGGAGGGCTTCCGGGCCGAGCTGATCGAGGGGGAGATTGTCGTGAAGCCGCCGCCGGACGGGGACCACGAGGACTACATCGGCGTGATCCTGGAGCAAGTGATCACCCGCTCTCGCACCAAGATGCGATTCTCCGGGAACAAGGGACTGAAGCTGACGAGTGGCGGACGCTGTCCCAAGAACCACGTCATTCCCGACGGCACCTTCGCCCCCACCGAACTGCGTCTGTACCGGGGAGCCGAACCCTGGATGCCGTGTGAGGGGGTGGCCCTCGTCGTCGAGGTAACCTCGACCAAGCCCCAGGCCGACCGCACGGACAAGCGTCACTGCTACGCCCGCGGACCCATCCCGCTGTATCTCCTGGTCGACCGTGAGCAGTCCTCGGTGACGCTGTTCAGCGAGCCGGAAGGCGACGACTACCGCCAGCACTGCACGATCCCGTTCGGCAAGCCGCTCCCCCTTCCGGCCCCCTTCGCCTTCGATCTGGAGACCGAGGAATTCATCTGAGCCCGGCCCCGTCCGGCGGTCCCGGCCAGGCGGGTAGCATGGTCGGCACGGCAGACGAGCCGGGCGGACGGCCGCGTGGGGATCTTCGGATCTTCCCGAGGAACGTCCGGGCTCCACAGGGCAGGGTGATGGCTAACGGCCACCCGGGGTGACCCGCGGGACAGTGCCACAGAAAACAGACCGCCGGGGACTTCGGTCCTCGGTAAGGGTGAAACGGTGGTGTAAGAGACCACCAGCGCCTGAGGTGACTCAGGCGGCTAGGTAAACCCCACCCGGAGCAAGGTCAAGAGGGGCCGTCGCAAGACGGCCCTGCGCGAATGTTCGAGGGCGGCCCGCCCGAGTTCGCGGGTAGACCGCACGAGGCCGGCAGCAATGCCGGTCCTAGATGGATGGCCGTCTCCCCGGCCGCCGCGAGGCGACCGGGCGACAGAACCCGGCGTACAGCCCGACTCGTCTGCCGCTCTCAGCGGGTACCCCTTCGCCGTCATCCTCCGGCAGTACGTCGCGCAGCGCCTCGAGGAGATCGACCGGGACAGCGCCGAGAACCTGCTCCCGGCCCTCACGGACGACAGGTGCACCCTGCCCGACCTGGAGCGCTTCACGGAGAGCGAGGAGGAGTTGCGGGCGATGGCAGATGGCTGCGCGTTCGCGCCTGAACGCACGTGCGGCCTTCGGTCAGGCCTGCGTGCCGTAGTCGGCGTAGAAGCCGCGTTTGGCCTTCTCACCCAGGTGACCGGCGTCGACATAGGTGTGCAGCAGTTCGCGGGGGCCGACGGGCAGGTCGGGGCGTTCGGCCGCGTAGTGGTTCTCGATGTCGAGCACGACGTCCAGGCCGAGCTTGTCCATCATCCGGAACGGTCCGCTGGGTGTGCCCATGTTGATCTGCCACATCCGGTCCACGTCCTGCGGGGTGGATACGCCCTCGGCGACCACGGACAACGCCTCGCGCTCGATGGCGGCCCAGACGCGGTTGAAGATGAAGCCGGTGGACTCCCGGTGCGCTTCGAACGGGAAGACGCCGAAGCGGGGCAGCTCGCGCATCAGCAGGTCGATCACCGCCCGGTCCGTCTGCCCGTCGGACATGATGTCGATCGCGTTCTGCGCAGGCGGCATGTAGAAATGCATGTTCAGCACCCGCTCCGGGTGCACGACCTGGTCGAGGAACCGACTCGACGCGTACGACGAGGAGTTGCTGGCCAGGATCGCGTCCGCGTCGGCCAGCCGGTCCAGCTCGCCGAAGACCTGCTTCTTCAGGTCGAGTCGCTCCGGGACGGCCTCCACCACCAGCCACGCGCCCGACACCGCCTCGGCCAGGTCGTCGACGTACCGGGCGTGTCCCGCGCTACCGCCGTCGATCTGCGCGGCAACCTTGCCGACGGTGGCCGCGACGTAATCGCATGCGTCCCGTCCGGCCTGCGGCGACTTGTCGTTGATACGCACCTCGCCGCCGCGGGTGGCGAACATCAGGGCGATCCGCCGCCCGAGAGTGCCGGCGCCCATGACGGCGACCGGGCGGCTCTCGATGTCGAGGGGAGGGGTGAATGCCATCGTCTCTTCCAATCGGGGGCGGTGCGGTGCGGTGCTCGACGCGGTCAGCGAGCGAGACAGCCGTGGACGGGCTCGGCCGGGCCGAGGGCGAGGTCGGTGAGGATGCGGGTGGCGTCGACGATCTCGTGGACCGGCACTGGTCCTCAGGGCTTTCCGCCCGCGAGCGGACAGTGTGAAGAACGGCGGCTTCCAGCACAGTGTCCGGTCCCTGCGGCAGGGCCGCATCC
>NZ_JBHVFF010000366.1:0-7066 GCF_042801895.1 Streptomyces sp. NPDC057543
CGGTCGCCCTCACTGAAGGCGACCAGCGCCTGGGCGAGATAGGCCGCCGCCAGCGCAGCGTCGTCGCGGCTCTGCTCGGCAACCCGTACCGCCTCGTCGGCGAGGCTCCGTGCCAGCGTCCGGTCACCACGGGCCCAGCGTGCTGCCGACCGGCCGGCCAGCAACTGGGCCTGGTCCGCGTCGGCGTCCCCGGCATCGGCGGCCGCGCGTTCGTACAGCGACTCGGCGCCCTCGAACTCGCCCCGCTGATGGAGTACGCGGCCGAGCCTCCAGGCCAGTTCGGCAGGCAGCAGCGCGTCCGCTGGGAGCGTCGCGACATGCCGCAGCGCCTCGTTGTACTGCCCCTGTCGCAGGGCCGACTCCGCCAGTCGCGCGACAGTATCGGGGTCGCGCACCCGGTCAGCACCCGCAGCCCCTCCCGCGCTGGTGGTCACCGCGTCAGGATACTCTGAACCGCCCCGGGTTCGGTAGAGATCTCAGATTGTGGTTGTGACCTGGGGTCTCGTGGATTCCTGTAGTGGTTGGTCCCATACTCGACGGGTGGGACGTGGCCTGTCTCACCGTGGAGTCGGCGGTGGCAGTACCAGCCGATCCACTCGGCGGTGGCGAGCTCGACCCGGGAGAGTGTCTTCCCGGGCCAGCCGGGTTTGATCAGCTCGCTCTTGAACAGGCCCGATCGTCGATTCCATCAGGGCGTTGACGCTCCTATAGCTGTCAACTCGTTGCGGGGGTCGTCTGTGGAGCGGGTCGAATCAGGTGGTAGACCTCGCGGATGACGTAGCGCTTGCGGCAGCGGATGATCTCGCGTTTCGTCTTGCCTTCGGCGGTGCGGCGGGCGACGTAGTCGATCGTAGGTTGATGGAACCGCATGCCGACGATGACGGTGCGATAGATCGCGGCGTTTAGCTGCCGGTGGCCGCCGCGCTTGCTGCGTGCCCGGCCGGACGGTCGACAGATCAACGCCAGGACACCCGTGGGGTCGGTCGTAAGCAAGAGTCAGACCGTCGCGGCCGGGACTACCCGATCCTTGCGGGTTCCGGTACGAAGAGACTGACAGTCGTAGGCGTCGCCTACCGAGCCGATCGATGCCGCGACTCCTGCTCGATCCAGATGCTCGGCCGGCGCGAACGATGTGTACTGCGACTTCGCGTCCGACTGATGTATCAACTCGCCATGCTCGTAAGTGAATCCATCACGATCGCGTTGCCACAGGGCCATCTTCAGCGCGTCCAGGACGAGCCTGGTCTCCTTGGCGGTGGAGGCTGACCAGCCGACGATGCGACGGGAGAAGGTGTCCACGATGAAGGCGACGTAGACGACCCCGCTCCAGGTGGCGACGTGCGTGAAGTCAGCGACCCAGCAGCGGCTGAGGGCACTGGCGACCGGGAGGGCCACCGCGCGTAGGGGCGAGGCCGAGCGCCGCCGCGCAAGCCAGATGCCGACCCCACAGGGTAACCGAGACGGCGGGCTGCCGGCCGAAACAGCCCACTCGTGGGGAGGTGTTCAGGCACATCCAGCCGGCGGCCCGCGACCTCGGCGCCCCGCCGGGTTCCGCGCTCGCCGTTCAGTCTGCCCATCAGCATCAACAGCAGCGCCCAGGAGACCAGGCCCGCGCCGGGCCGGCGTTGTGCTTCCCGTCGTCCGCCGTCGCACACGTGCCGCGAAGCCGGTCAGGCCCGCGATGACGTTGGCCGGGACCGTCTGGATCGCGTTGTTGTAGGTGAAGAGTGCGTCGTTGTACTACTGCCGGGAGTAAGCGATGCGGTTCTGGGTGACCGACAGCTCCTCAGCGACGGGTAGGATCGCGGGGGCTCCGGTGGATGGGGCGGGTGCGCACGGCGGACACGGGTCAGATCCGGGTGGCCACCTTTCGGGCCAGCTCTTGCAGTGGTGTGCGGTTCTCCGCCGGGTCGTTGAGCCGCACCAGACGGATCGACACCCACCGGTCGGACCTGCGGAGGAAGACCGCCTCGTCCTCGGCGTACGCCTCGTCGCCGATACCGGTCAGCGGCCTGAGCGTGTGTCCGAGGTCGCGTTCGATGTCGAGGTACTTCTTCGCACCGTCCCCGACGAAGATCTCCACCTGGGCCGTCGGCCCGGTGACGGGACCCGTGTAGGTGCATGTCTCCCGTACCGGTGTCGCGGGGTCGAGCGCTGTTCCGGCCAGCTTCTCGGCCTCCTGCTTGGTCACCAGGGCGCAGGAGTCGATGGCTGCTCCATTCGGCGACGGCGCCTCGGTGCTCTCCTCCGGAGTCCGGGTTGCCGTGGCCGGCTCGCTCGACGAGGGGCCGGCTGCCGGGGACTGTCCGTGGCCGCCGCACCCGGACAGCGCGAGCAAGGCGAGCACAGCCAGGGGCACCAGTGGCGACGGCGGGCGGTTGCGGTTGCGGTTCATCGGGATCCTCGCTGTCTGCCTTCGTCTCGGTGTCAGGACTTGCACAGCGGTACGTCCGGCAGCGTCTGCTGCCTGTGGACGAAAGGTGTCAAGCTCTCCTGCAGCAGCTGGAACTTCATCGTCGGCAGGAGCTTCTTGAGGGCGGCCATGGCCACGGCAGAGACGGAGACCCCCACGCCCCCGCCGACCTTGCCGTCCAGCGTCGCTCCGACACAGCGGGTCAGCGGGGCTCCGAGGGCCGAGCCGTTGGTCACCCCGAAGTCCATGACGAGCTTGGCGTAGGGACCGGCGAAGGCAGCGGGCACACCGACTCCGACCTGGACCTTGAACTCGACGGCGGTGGCGATGCCGCTGACTCCGACGGAGACTCCGGTGACCGAGTCCATGATGCTTTTGATCACCGAGAGCTTCGGGGTGACGATCGAGCCGTTGACCATGCCGATGGCACCGTCGAGCCCCCACTCACCGCTGGCGGTCACCGTGGTGTTGTTGCCACCGAGTGCGGTGGCGACGCTGAACTTCCAGCTGATGTTGAAGGCGAAAGGGGTCCCCGCGATCGGCAGGGTCATCTGGACCGGTACCTCGGCCCGGATCTTCGAGTTGTCGATGACACCGTTGGCCGCACCGGCGGCGATGCTGATCGCCACGCTTTTGATTCCCTCGACGGCGAACGTGGCCCCGTCGGCGACCCGACCGCCGGAGATCGGTACATCGGAACGGATGTGCAGCTTCTCCGTCTTCAGCGAGAAGTCGACAAAGACCTTGAGTCCCGCCGCGGCCTTGTGATTGAACTTCAGGCCGAACGCTCCCGGGCTGCGGTACGGCTGGGCATTCCAGTCCCCGAGATCCGCCGTGACGCTGCTCGACCTGGCCGGCGGCAGCGTGCCCCCGGCGGCGGCCCGGACCGGTCCCCGTGCGACCACGATGCCGACGCGCCCTGAATGCGCGGCGCGCACCGACGTCTGTCCGATCGTACGCGCCGTCGTCGGAACATCCCGTGCGGCGTCCTTGGCAGCGCCCTTCTCGGCCTCTGTCGCAGCGTCCGTCGGGGCATCCGCAGACACGGTCACCGCCCCGGGCAGGTCCGGGATCTCCAGGTAGTGGAGCGCGCCATCGTCGATGTCCTGGTCGAGGGTGAGGTGGGCATCGCGGAAGACCTCGGTGAACTCCACCGGGCCCAGGGTGGCCACGACGTCTCCGTGCACCCGACGCACCTCCTGCACCCGCCCCACCGCGCGGCTGGTGGCGTACAGGACCTTTCCGAGCCGAACATCCTGGGCACCGCGGGCTTTTCCGTCGATGGTCCAGGTCAGACCGTCACTGGATGCCGACCGGATCGCTCGCGGTCCGCCCTCGACGATCACGACGTCGGGCTGGTAGGTGATCGACGGATCACGGACCGGTCGGGTCCCGTAGGTGAGCGCGGCCTCGGACGTGTCGGCCGGACCGGAGCCCTCGTGCGCACGCCCGGGTGCGCCACCGCATGCCGCTGTGGTGGTCAGGAGGAGTGCGATCGCGAGCGGCGCGCCCCACCTCCCCGGGCGCGGCGCGCTCAGGACCCACCCCGGGCGGAGGGCCCGCAACCCCCGTGACACAGCCGACAGTAGCCGGATACCCCTCATGCCGTGATCCGTTCGCCATGGCCGACGCGCGCGGCGCCGTACCCCGTAGACCATCATCAACTGGCGTGTTCGCGCCCTGTTCAGAATCCATCGGGCCACCGGTCGCTGCGTCGCCTCTCGTGGTCGTTGCGGCTGCCGGGCAACGGCGGCAGACGGCCTCGTGGAGTGCTCCGCCACCGCCTCGCCTCGCACGCGGACGTGCAGGGCTTCGGCACGGTCGGACGAGGTGGGTCCCAGGAACGGGCCGCGCGGCACGACAGCACTTCCGCCCGTGCCCGGCCCCCACCCCCGGCACGTACCCCCGCCGACCGCGCCGTGCTCGTGGGGTCCGGCCCGGCGCGGGCCCGGCTGCCGGTGTCAGATGCGCGCGGCCACCGTCCGGGCGAGTTCGTTCAGCCGCCCGGCGTTGTCCGCCCTGTCCGCCACCACGGTCATCGCCACCCAGGTCCCCGACTTCCTGAAGAGCACGGCGAAGGTCCCGTGATCGGAGGCGTCGTAGGAGTAGGCCTCCTCGCCCACTCCGGAGAGCGGCTTCTTGTGGGCTCCAGCGAGCATGTCGTCGGCGAAGGCCTTGGCTTCGTCGCCCCGTACGGTCGAGGAGATCAGCACCCCGTCGTGCGAGTACTCGCAGCCCGTGGTGTTGAACTCGCTAGTCTTCGCCGTGACGGACACGCCTCCCAACTGCTGGACCTCCTGGACGGAGATGAGCCGGCAGGGGTCCGCCGGCGGCCTTTTCGCCGGGGCTCCGCCGCTGTCGCCTGTGCGGTCCGTGGCGTCCGACCGCGGCCGGTCGGCAGCCGAGGGAGCCCCATCGCCGGAGCCGCCGCACCCGGCTGCGGCGAGCGTCACGAGCAGCGTCACGGTCAGCACCGGAGCATGCCGCGAGCGTCTTCGGGACATCATCAGCCAGACCTCCTTGTCACCGCCGCCGACTCTGCGCCGTGCGAGGGCGGCAGTTCCGGCCCCGTACCGTCCGGGCCGGTCCACCGCCCTGATCAGCATGGACGCATGTGTTCGTGCCGGGTTAGGGAATTCTTCAGGTGAACGGAGGCGCCGCTCGCCGCCGACTCTGCGGGCGCAGCCCGCGCATCCGCGGGGAACTGGTGACGGGCGCACTGGAATCAGTCGGGCCGGCCGACGCGGCCGGAGCGTATCTGTGGCAGCTCTCGGGCGGGATGGCCTAGCTGGGCTCGCGGAAGAATCCCAACCCAGATCATCTGATAGTGGCCCGGAGGGTGTGTTGCGGGAGTCCGGGAGCGAGGGTGCGTCAAGACACCAGGTGCTGGCAGCACGGACCCTAGTGCTCGGCTTCGTCGGCGCTCTCGGCGCTGCCCGCGCTGCGGTTCGGAAGTCCGTGCCTTCGCTGAATCGGCTGGCGGACCCGCTCGTGCTTGCCCACTCCGGCGAGGTCAGCCGCCGCGGCGAGGCTGGCGGCTACTCGTATGCGATGCACGGGGTGGGCTGTCGACTGGCAGGCCCGGAAGGGATCGACATCGACGTGGACTTCGCCGCGGATGGAACGGAGATCTCCGACTTCTGGCGCTTTCGCCTCTTCGGTCAGAGTCTGCCGACGCCTGTTGACCCCTCGGCGGAGGACCTGCGCTCAGCGGTCGAGGGACTGGAGGACGTACTAGCCGAGGTCAGGCCGAGTTGGTTCACTGCGTCAGGGTCTCTTCGAGACGCCTTCGAAGGCCCGGCGTCGAACGCAAGTCGAAGTTGATCGGCGCTTTCGCGGTTCAGCTGACGTGAGAGCAGCCTTCGACTGATCCTTTGCTCCGTCTCAGCTTGGTCAGCCCGTTGACCACAGGCTTCGCCGTTCTCCAGACAGTAGGGCGGCCTTTGCGTGATCATGTCTTCTCGCTGAAGTCGACACTGATCACAACGAAGGCCGTGAGGGTGAGTTTGCTGGACGATGCCGCCCGCGTCGAGTCCCTGGCCATGTTGTCCCGGCTCCGGACCGACTTCTACGCCTGCCTGCCCACCCGGGCCGACGCGCTGTTCGAGCTGACCGACGCCCTGCTGTGCGCGGACGGGCCGGTGAAGACGCTGGTGGATCTGTCGCTGGTACGCGAGCACCGACGCGGGCACGGCGCCTTGTACGGCGCTGAACCACGGGCGGCTGGATATGACGCGACTACGCAGAACGCTCGCGGGCCTGCCGCTGCCGCGCGCGGCCGACGGGCGGATCATGCTGGCCTGTGACGTCAGCAACTGGCTGCGGCCGGACGCGGTCACCAGCGCGGAGAGGCTGTTCTGCCACACCTACGGCTGCGGCAAGAGCTCGGTCCAAATGATCCCGGGCTGGCTGTACTCGATCGTCGCCGCCCTGGAACCAGGCCGCACCTCCTGGACCGCGCTGCTGGACGCGGTCCGGCTCGAGCCAGGCGCCGACGAGACCGCATTGACCGCCACGCAGCTGCGCGAGGTGGTTGAGCGCCTGCGCGCGGCCGGGCACTGGACGGAGGGCGACCTGCCGATCCTCATCGTCCTCGACGCCGGCTACGACGTCACCCGCTTGGCGTTCCTTCTGGCCGACCTGCCGGTGGAACTGCTGGGCCGACTGCGCTCGGACCGCATCCTGTACTTCCCGCCCCCACCGCAACCGTCGGGCAAAGTGGGCAGAAAGCCTAAGCGCGGGGCAGAGTTCAAGTTCGCCGACGACAGCACCTGGCCCGCACCGGCCCACACCACCACCAGCGCGACCAGCCGCTACGGGCACGCCGTCGCCACCGCCTGGGATCGGCTGCACCCGCTGCTGAGCCGACGCTCGGCCTGGGCCGACCACCCCGCCGGCGACCTCCCGGTCATCTCGGGCACGGTGATCCGGCTGCAGGTCGACCATCTGCCCGGGGACCGCGGCCCCAAGCGGGTGTGGCTGTGGTGGTCGGGCTTCGATGCCACGGCCATAGACGTGGACCGGCTCCGGCGGTCGTTCCTGCGAAGATTCGATCTTTAGACCGTGTCCTATGTGGTGAGTCGGAGGAGTCGTTTGTAGCAGCAGAGGGCGGCGGCGAGGCCGAGGAAGGCAAGGTAGTTGCGGGGGTTGCGT
>NZ_JBHVFF010000367.1:0-7036 GCF_042801895.1 Streptomyces sp. NPDC057543
ATCTACCGCCACCTGGGCAAGAACCTGGCGCCAGCCACACCGTAGGCGCGTCTCCTTGGCGACCTTGAGCACTACCGAGTCGACCGCATGCGCCACTCGGCGTAGTTCTCGATACAGCCAGCATCGGACGCTCCGGTCGGCATCTCATTGAAGTCCGCGGCCGGGATCGTCCGAGCTGCCACCTGACCTCGCGCAGGTCGATGCCGCCGTAGTCATACACGAAGGCGCCGATGTCCCCATGATCGAAGAGGAACTACTCAAGGACGTCGTCCGGCCACTGAAGTAAGGCCAGTGCAGGATCGGCTCGGAAACGGTCATAGCTGAGGCTGTCATCTTGGCGGCGTGCCATCAGCGGGCTGAGGTCGCTTACGACGTTGGGAGCGATATCAGCTCCCGGATCTGCCTGGTGGCCTGGGCCTCTGCGTGATCAGGACGCCGTTGAGGAGGAGTGACGCCGGTCAGGCGGATCGCGGTCGCCGCAGTCTTGACCGGCGCGTCTTGGTCAGGGAGTGGACCGCAGCGGCGGTGCCTGCCACATCATCCCCGGCGGCTGGAGTAGGGGCGAGGGCTCGGGGCCGGGGTCATCGGTGTCGACGACTCCGGCGGCCGTGTGGTCGAAGTCGGCGGGCCAGCGGGTGTGCTCGCTGGCCAGGGCGCCGGTCAGGCGTGCTTCGACAAGGTTGGCGGTGCTCAAGTCGGTGCCGCGCAAGTCGGCCATACGGAGGTCGGCGCGGTGGAAGACCGCGCCGTGGGCGTCGGCCTTGCGCAGGTTTGCCTCGCGCAGGTCGGTCTCGGTGAAGTCGGCGTCACGCAAGTCGGTTTCGACCAGCTTCGCGGCCCGTAGGTCCGCCAGAATGCAGCGAGCCCGGCGGAGAATCGCAGTCGTGAGGTCGGCGTGCCGCAGGTTGACCGAGACCAGGGACGCCTGGGTCAGATTGGCGTGGTACAGGCCCGCCGCCTCCATGCAAGCGCGGTCGAAGTTGACCTCGGGGAACCACAGTCCGTCGCAGTCGGCCCGGCGCAAGTCGGTGATGCTGAGATTGACCCAGGACTGCTCCCGGTGCTGGCACAGCACGCCGAGCGCGGTCAGCGCCACCTGGGCGTCGGCGGCGCGAGTCTCCAGGGGTGCGACGTCGTTGATAGGCACGTCTGCCGCCGGTGATTCCGGCCCGGCGGGTGGCCAGGGCAGGTGTGTACGCAGATACGCGGCCTGGATGGAGATGATGGCCTCCCGATCACGGGCGGACTGCTCCGCGATCCGCCACAGCGCGTGCAACCCTCCGATGCGCACATCCAGCTTGTCGCTGCCGAGTTGGTCGACGGCCCGGCTGAATCGGTCGGTGACGTAGCCCTCCTGGGTGGCGCGCAAACCGTCCTGACTCACTCGCAGTTGCCGCCAGGTGGCGTACGCGCCGAAGAGCACGACCAGGCCGCCGACCACCTGCAGAAGCGTCGTACGGACATCGTTCACCGCCTTCAGCCGATCCTGCACGGCGACGCTCGCCCCGGCGAGATCGTGGTCGACCACCACACCCGGCAGTACGACGAACACCGTGCCCAGAATCACCAGCCCCGCCCCGGCCAGCAGACCTGCGGCTACACGACGCCTGACCAGCCCGTCGTGCCATGCCCGCCGCCCGCGGTCCGGTTCCCCCATCTCCATGAGCATGAGAGCCTAGGCGCCGCTCAGAAAACGATCAAGAGTGCTGTGCCACTGGCCCGTGACATGAAAACGGCCGTACGGGTTGGGTGAGTTGTGAGGCTTACCTGGGCCCGTGCGGCCTGTTCCCATCCTGCCCTGTCCGGGGTCCCGCGCACGCACTTCGGCGAGTTGCTCGAAGAGCTCGCGCCCCGGTGGCAGGCCACGCGGGAGTCGGCGCTACACGAGCGGCGTGGCGGAGACCGGAGGCGGGCGGCCGGCGCCGGGCCCAAGCAGCGCCTGGTCTTCGTCGACCGGCTCCTGGTCACGCTGGTCCACCTGCGGCTTGGGATCCCGCACGCCGCTCTGGCCGAGTTGTACGCAGTGGACCGCTCCACCGTCTCCGGAGCGATCCGCGAGGTCCGGCCGCTGCTGGCGGCCCGCGGTTTCGCCGTCCCCGACCGGCCGGGGGTGCGGCTGCGGACGCTGGAGGACCTGTTCGCCTACGCCGACGCGGAGGGCGTTGACCTGCGCATCGACGGCACCGAAGTGCAGGTCCGCCGCCCCCGCGCCCATCGCCCCGGCCGCAAGGCGTTCGTCTCCGGCAAGAAGAAGCAGAACACCATCAAGACCACCACCTTCAGTGACCCGCAGGGTCGCACCCTGTTCAGCGGCGTGGTCCGGCCGGGCCGCATGCACGACCAGACCGCCGTGCGCACCGAGGGCATCGCCGAGCAGTTCGACCGGCACCCCGAGGTCAAGGCCGAGGTCGACGAGGGCTACCGGGGCCTGGCCAACGAGTTCCCTGGCCAGGTCAGCGCCCCGCCGAAGAAGCCGAAGGACGACGCGCCGCTGGGCGAGCACCACGCCTGGCGCGAGCAGCGGCGCCGCCAGTCGTCCGCGCGGATCTGCGTGGAGCACACCAACGCCGAGTACAAGCAGTGGCGGCCCTTGCAGCGGTTCACCGGCCGCCGCGAGACCTACGCCGAGACCCACCTCGCGATCGCAGCCCTGGTCTCTGACCGCTCCGCCCGGCGGGTGACCTGCCGCAAGGCGAGCACGGAACTGATGCTCGCCCGGCAGGCTGCCTGCTGATCACCCACCAGCCAACCCGCCAGGCCAGCACGCCCCGAACTCAATCGCTCCCAAGGCTGTTAGTGGTCGGCGTTCGAAGTCCTTCGGGGGTTGATCAGGCTGCCAGGGCGATGAAGGATTCTTGGCGTCGGTCGGCGGATGTGTGTCGGTCGAGCCGGGCCAGCAGATCGTCCAGGTCGGAGGTGGTGAACCTCCATTGGAACGGCTGTGCCGTGGCGTTGTAGCGGTCTTCGAATGCTCGGAGCCGGTCCCCGACCTGGGTGAGGTCGGTGAAGTCGTTGGGTGAGACGACCTTGCGCTGCACGACGGAGAAGAAGATCTCCACCTGGTTCAACCAGGAAGCGTGCACCGGGGTGTGGACCAGCACCGCGTTTGGGAATGCCGCCCTGAGTCGGTCCTTTGCCTTCTTGCCGCGGTGGGAGGAGCCCTTGTCGACGACCCAGAACACGCGCTTGGCGCTCGCGTAGGGTTCCTGGCTCATGACCTGGATGACCAGGCTCATGAACGGGTCGATGCCGGTGGTCTTCTCGCAGCGTCCGAAGACGTGCGCGCGGTGGACGTCGTAGGCGGCCAGGTAGGCCAGCGCGCCGCCGCGTCCGTAAGTGTGGTTCACCCGCATCGCTCTCGCCTGGCCGGGGGGGGAGGGTGGGGTGGCAGCGGCAGCGGGCCTGGATGGAGGTCTTCTCGTCAGCGCTGATGACGTACTCGTCCGGGCCCAGGGGCCCGCTCTGCCAGGTGCGGGTGTACAGGTCAATCACGCGCTGGGCCTTGGCGCGGAAGTCCGGGTCGCGGATGAAGATCCAGGACCGGTACTGCCAGGGCTTGAGCGCGTCCTGCCGCAGCCAGCGGCGCACGGGGGACGCCGAGACGCTGTCGGTGATGCCGCGGGCGGTCAGCTCCGGGCACGACCAGCGCGCCAGCGGCATCCCGGTCTCGGCCGGGAGCTGGCAGGCCAGGGCCTTGGCCTCGGCGACCTGCACCGGGGTGAAACGAGCCGGGCGCCCGCTGCGTCTGCGGTCGGCCAGCGCGGGCAAGCCGCCGTCGGCGAAGCGGCCCCGCCAGGTGCGCACGGTGTCCACGTGCACGCCCACCTCGGCCGCGATCCGGGCGTTGGACCTGCCCCGGACCGCCAGGAGCACGATCCGTGACCGGACCCTGGACTGGTGCGGAGTCTTGTGACCGTAGGCCGCCTTCTTCAACCGCTGCCGCTCGGCGGCAGTGAGGACGATGAGCCGGGCGGCAGGAACAGGCAAGGCAAACAAGCCGATCAGCAGAAGTGGATCACGATGCCATGGGGGTCTTACTCAGGCCGTCCCGTGGCGGAGGGGTCCAGCGCGGCGAGTTCTTCCTGCGACAGGCGCAGAGAGCCGGCGGCGACGTTCTGGGCGAGGTGGTCGAGATCACCGGTGCCGGGGATGGCCAGGACGTGGGAGCCCTGGTGCAGCGTCCAGGCCAGCCGGATCTGGGCCGCGCTCACGCCGTGGGCGCGGGCGATCGCGTGCACTTCCCGGCTGTGGTCGGTGGTCGCGCCAGCGGTGCGTCCGGTGCCGGCGATCGCGTAGAACGGCACGAACGCGATGTGCTGCTCGCCGCAGTGGTCCAGGAGCTCCTGCTGCTCGGGTGATGCGCCGAGGCCGTACATGTTCTGGACGCAGACCACCGAGGCGATGGCCTGGGCCTCGGCCAGGTGGTGGGGGCGGATGTTGGACAGGCCCAGGTGACGGATGAGTCCGGCGGTGCGCAGTTCGGCGAGTGCGCCGAAGCGTTCGGCGATGGAGTCGGTGCCGACGATGCGCAGGTTCACCACGTCGAGGTGGTCGCGGCCGAGTTGGCGCAGGTTCTCCTCGACCTGGCCGCGCAGTTGCCCGGGGGCGGCGTGCGGCAGCCACCGGCCCGAGGGGTCGCGGCCCGGTCCGACCTCGGTGGTGATGACCAGGTCGTGCGGGTAGGGGGCCAGTGCCCGGTTGATCAGTTCGTTGGCCGAGCGCAGGGGCGAGAAGTAGAACGCGGCGGTGTCAATGTGGTTCACGCCCAGGTCGAGCGCGCGGCGCAGCACGCTGATCGCCTGGTCGCGGTCGCGTGGGAGGGCGTCGGCTGCGAAGGCTTCGCCGTGCTGGGTCAGGCGCATCGCGCCGAAGCCGATCCGGTTGACGGTGCGGTCGCCGAGCGTCCAGGTGCCGGACGCTGCTGCGGTGGTCGTCTGTGAGGTCATGGCGCGATGATGTGCGCACGATAGGGTGTCCTGCCATTGATTAAGACATGCTTGAATCGAATGGGGAGTGGTCGTCCTGGCGGAGCTGGCGTTCTCGGCGGGAGATCTGGCGCGGGTGCGGTTCGCGGTCTCGCCGATGTGGGAGGTCGTGCCCAGCTTCCGACTGCTGAGGGCGGGCATCGCGCATCCGATCCACCGGCCCTGGGTCGAGCAGGTGCGGCCGCGTCTGGTGGCCGCCGGGCTGGACCGGGGCTGGCTGGCCGAGCTGATCCCGATCCCGTCTATCGGCTATGTCCCCGACTTCCTCAACCCCGCCCCCGCCGGACCGACCCCCGCACCGGGAGAGGAGTGGGACGCGATCCGGGCCTCCCTTGCCGAGCGGGTCCGCCAGGACCTCGACCACCTGGCCCGCCATCAGGGAACCCTCGGCCCCCGACTGCGCACCCTGCACGCCGACCCGCCCGGTCGCCTAGCCAAGGTCACTGAAGAGATCGAAACCTACTGGGAGTTGGCGCTCGCCCCCTACTGGGCGCGCATCCGGGCAGTTCTGGATGCGGACATCCTCTACCGCGCCCGCCTGGCCGCCGAGCACGGCGCGGGCCGCCTCCTCAACGACCTGCACACATCCGTGAGCTGGGACGACAACGCGCTGCGGATGACCGGACGAAAGCAGCCGCTGACCCGCACGACGGCGGGCCCGGGACTGCTACTGATCCCCTCGGCCTTCACCGGACCAGGACTGCGCACCCGAACGACGCCCCCGGGTCCACCGCAGCTCGCCTACCCGGCGCGCGGCACCGGCTCGCTCTGGCAGGCCCGGCCCGCTCCCCGGACCGATACTCTCTCCGCCGTACTCGGCCGCTCGCGGGCCCTACTTCTGGCCGAACTGGAGACCCCGGCCTCCACCACCCAGTTGGCCCACCGCACCGGACTCTCCCCGGCCGGGGTATCCCAATACCTCACCGCGCTACGCAAAGCCGGCCTGGTCAGCGCTCACCGCGTCGGCCGCTCCGTCCTCTACGCCCGCACCACCGCAGCCGAAACCCTCCTTCAACCCGCCTCCACCTGACCTCACGTCAACCCCCGAAGGACTTCGAACGCCGACCACTTGGCTTCATGCCGCCAGGTGTACCGCAGATTCTCGGCAGTGTTCCCGGGGTCCTTCGCTGTCCCGGGCCAGCGGGGCCGCGTCGGGCGTCCAGACAACGATCCGCTTCCTCCGACTATCGCGGAGAAGAGGCCTCATGCAGTTAAGCCGTCAAGCGGTGGCCGGCCCCGGGCGGATATCGGGTACTCGCCACGGACACGGCCTGCGAGGCTGTGGGGGTGACTGAGACGACCCCTTACGACGCCGACCGTGCCCGATTCACCCGCCAGGCTCTGGCACGCCTCGTCCTGTGCGATCACGCAGCGGACGCTGCGGATGGCGCCGCCGGCCTGGTCGCCACCGAGAACGACCCTGACACCGGTCCCGGAGGCCGGGTAAGCCAGGCATTCCAGCTCATCGAACTCGCGGAGCGCGCTCTGATCTCGGCGGTGATCTACGAACGCGAGCGAGGCAGCTCCTGGACAGAGATCGCCCAGTACCTGGGCATCGGTCCGGCAGAAGCGGAGGAACGGTTTGACTCAAATCTGGACAACTGGAACATGGCCTTCGAGGTTCCCTACCAACTCGACGACGCCGGTCGAAAGCGCATACCCCAGCTGCCCACGGCAGCGTATGACCCCGCTTGGGCATGCGACCGGCTCGACACCTGGGCCAGGAACCGGCTCATTCTTGTCAACGACGAGCGTCCCGTCAGCTCGGGTCTCGTCAGGGCTGCGCCGGAGGAGGAGCTCCCGTCAGTGACCCCAACCACCCTCGTTACACCGCTCGATTGACAGACCCGGACAAATCTTATGAACGACGCCGCCCTGCTTCAGCGGGTGAGGAGTACGCGTTTGCGGAGGAGGTCGTGTTTTCCGGAAGCTGCAATGAGCAATGCCAGCAGTGCAAAAGCTGCGGCGAGGTAGAGCTTCATAGTCCTTTCCTGCACGTTGGGCCCGCGCCGGGCGCCATACCGCGTGGCGCTGGCCGGAGGGCACAGCGC